>CAYROE010000007.1:0-26509 GCA_964425855.1 uncultured Desulfurococcales archaeon
AGCCATAGAGGGGATGATAGGGCTCTGCCTCCGAATCCCCCTAAGGGGGAAATGTGGATGAACGGGTCTAGTGACCCTCTTTCCTCCTAGCTGGTAAACTGAACTTTGTCCCGCACCAGTATTAGAGCTCGATTAAGTGCCTCGTGAATTTTGTTAGGAGTCTTGCCCCGCTTGGAGTCACAACTGCTAGATCCTCTATCCTTATACCGTGGATCTTGTCGAGGTAGATTCCAGGTTCTATCGTCACTATCATGTTATTTTCTAGTATGGTTTCGGATCCGGGTCTTAGGTATGGTTCTTCATGAACGTCTACGCCTACGCCGTGTCCTAGGCCGTGGATGAAGTATTTCTCTAATCCATGTTTTCTAAGAACTTGTCTTGCCTGTGTATCTGGTTCTCTTGCCTCGGCTCCTGCATAGATCGAGTCAATCGCCGCTTCTTGTGCTTCGAGAAGTGCTTCGTAGTGTTTCTTGAATGTGGATGAGGGTCTACCCCACCAGAAGGTTCTTGTAGAGTCGCTTCGATAACCGTGGTATACTGCTCCCCAGTCCACTAGTATTGGTCCAGGCGATGTCAATCTCACTTGTCCTGGCGTATAATGGGGATAGGCTGTATTCGCATAGAAGGCTATAATGGAAGGAAACGCTTCTCCCCAGGATCCGAGGGATAGTAGCTCCTTGTATAAGGAGCCTGCTATGTCTGCTTCGCTTACACCTTCTCTTATGTAGAGGAGGGTTCGTCTAAGCGCTTCTTCGGCGATTTCGACGGCTTTCGTTATGAGATCTATTTCCTCGGAACTCTTTATTGACCGTATCTTCGAGAGGTGTTTGCTAAAATCTGATAACTCGGGAATTTTTTGTTTAAGGGATGATGCCAGTGAGTGGTTGATCATTCCTAGGTCAGCTGCTGGTTTCTTGGCTCCACATATTTTTACGACTTCAGCGGCAGCCTCGGTAAGAGGAGCTTTAATAAGATGACTTTTCGGTACCGCGGCTTCTAGGGCTTCGTTTGCCCCTCTATACGCGACTTTAACTGTGTAGGGTTTAGGTGCCTGGCTTGACATTCTCGAATAGTCCAGGATACTTGTTACGAGGATCCAAGTACAGTTATTAGATAAAATGATTATACCGCTTGGACTCCTAATCCCGGTAGCATAGAGTATGTTTGAAGGATTTGCGAGTATGACTAGGTCGTGGCCTTCTGCCTCAGCTTTTGCTAGGATTTTTTCCGCGTTTTTTACGAATAGTTCTTCGTAGTTTTGCACAATACTACACCGAGTGGATACTGCAATGGTCCCCAGATAAAAAGTTAGGATACTATCCTCCAACAGAATCTGTCAGAATACAAGGAGACTTGACTAGCGTCCAATGATAAAACCGTCATGGAAGTTGTTAGTTCTGTTCCTAGACGATTCTTATTCTGTTGACCTTCTTTCTCTGCCACTTGTATCTCCTTATTCTACGGCTTCTACCGAAGCCGCAGGCTGCACAGTAGCCTTTAGCGACGTTAAAGGCTCTTCTTCCGCATCTCCTGCACACGATGTGTGTCTTGCTTCTTCCATGTTTTCCGAAGCTTGCTGTTCCCTTGCCCATACGTCACACCTCCTCTAGAAGATCGGACTGACTACTATGACATTGTCTCCTCTCACAAGTACGGTTCCTAGGTTTCGCGTTTTGCTTGGTTCTGATGATACTTCGCGGGCATTCTTCAACAATATGTTTAAGTGCCCGTCGTAGGCCTCGAGTGTTCCTGCCAGCATTCTGCCTCCTTTAAGCTTGATTAGCACTTCTTGATCTAGGAATTCTTGTAGCACTCTGAATGTTCCTCCTTGTCCAGGCATTTTTGTATACACCTCAGCTCGTTTTTCCTTTAGTAGTCCACCAGCCATTAGTCGGTGTGATGGTTTGTTTTTAAATTCTTAGCCCTGTAAAACTGGATAATATCCGGTGCATGTAATGGTAAAAGGTGTCGGCGAGATAAGGGTTAGCCGTAGACACGTGCTCTCGAAGAAAGAGCTGAAGAAGCTTAGAAAAATGATAGAGGAGCATTATCCTGAGTTTCCAATAGAGTCCATGGTTCCTGGGAAGGTAGAGTATGCGGAGGTTGGAGGAGTAGAATTCTATACTGTGGAGGGATTACCCGCCTTCTTTGTGCTAGGAGAAAGACTAGTCCCGGTTTTGCAATATCTACTCAAGAAAGGATACGGGTGGTTGCCTAGAGTCATTGTGGATAGAGGGGCGACTATCGCTGTGGGTCGCGGGGCAGACTTAATGATCCCGGGAATACGGGGTCTAGACGACTTCGATAAGGGTTCAATAGTAGTAATAGTGGACGAGGAAGCAGACGTTCCTGTAGGAGTAGGAGAAGCACTAGTCGACTCTACTTTTATACGTGAAAAACTAGAGAGTGGCAGTAAGAAGGGCAAAGCAATTAAGAACATTCATAGGCCAGGAGATAAAATATGGAGATATGCCTCGAAACTGTGAATAGATTCTAGTATTGTATCATGGTATGCATCCGTGTGTTTCTAGGATATACGCGTATAGACTCTAAGTTCTCCGGGATGATTATCTCTGGAGCTCCCTTGAATCCTAGTTTCGACCATTTTTGCTTGATATTATGGGCTAGATTCACTAATGCAGCTGATTCACCATGGTTTAATATTATGTTTCTCGGCTTGGGCTTCAGATGTTTTAGATAGAGCAGTAACTCGCTCTTCGTGGCGTGGCCTGTGAAACCTTCTATCCTGACTATTTTCATCCTCGTCTTTATAGTTCTTAGCATTCCGTTTTCTTCAAATGTAATTTCCCGTTCTCCCTCCATTAGGCGCCTACCGAGGGTTCCTGGAGCCTGGTAGCTTACGAATGCCAGGGCATTACGTGGATCTTCTGAGAAAGCCTTAAAGTATTCTATGATAGGGCCTCCCTGCATCATTCCACTAGTTGCCAGTATTATTGCCGGCTCAGTAGAATTCAATGCCTCCTGTCGACGCGCTTGGTCATTCACGTATATGATGTTTTCGGAAAGGAAGGGATTCTCTCCCTCTTCTATAGCATTCCTAATAGCCCTTGACAAGTGGTCGATATAAGCTGTGTATATTGCTGTGACCTCGTATATCATTCCATCAACATATACTGGGATATCAGGAATCCTTCCTTCCTTACGTGCACGGTTTAATACAGCTAGGATTTCTTGTCCTCGTCCAACAGCCATTACTGGGATAAGTATTTTTCCTCGCTTCTGGTATATCTCGTTAATTAAATTAATAAGATCCTCTTCTGCTTCTCCCCTTGACTGGGTTTCTGTTGCTCCATATGTTGACTCGATTATAAGCGTCTCTACTCTGTGGAACTGATATGCTGCTGGCGGAAGCAGACGCGTCCCGGTGTCTCCCTTGATCTTGTAGTATTTTATATCGCCTGTGTAGAGTATATTGTAGAGTCCTTGGCCTATGTGAAGGTGTGCTACTGCGCTGCCAAGAATGTGTCCTGCGTTAGAAAATGTTAGTTTTGTGTCTGGAGCTACGTCTGTTACTGTGTTATAGGGAACGGTTATGGTATATGTAAGCATTGTCTCTAGGTCTTTCAGTGTGTATGGAGGATCTCTTCCCTCGCGCCTCGCTAGTTCTATGTAGTCTTTGAGGACGAGTATGGCTATGTCTCTTGTAGGTTCAGTCATGTATACAGGGCCACGATACCCGTATTTGAAGAGGAACGGGAGCATGCCGATATGGTCTAGGTGAGCGTGAGTTATTACGACCGCGTCAAGATCCTCTATCTTGAATTCAGGAGCACTAAAGTATGGGAATGCGTCTGGTCCGAATCCTGTTGGCGACGCACCTGCGTCGAGGAGGATCTTTGATTCCCCAGTATCTACTAGTATGGCGCTTCTTCCGACCTCGCCGAAGCTCCCTAGCCCTATTATCCTAATGTATCTGGTGCCGATTCTTACTTCTCTGAATATTCTCTCTCCTATACTCATTAGTGCTTTCCTACGCTCAGAAGACTTGCTTAGATAATGTCTTAGAACGGATGCTAGCGTGGTACTCATCAATGGAGGCTTCTTTATTATATGGGCTCTCCATCCTGTTGCAGCTAGAACCATGTTGGAGAACTTCCTCTGGTTATCTGTTATCTTTTCTGGATGATGGGCTAGAATCTTTACTTCTCCTAGTACCTCGTCGAATTCGATGTCTGAGGGAGAGACTCCGGCATCCTTCGGTAATCTTTCCATTAGATACTTGATTGTGGCTTCTTTGGGCTTTCTAGCCTTGCTGTCTGTTCTGACAACTATTCGTTTCCTGAGGTTTTTCGCGATCTCTGAAATGACGTTCTCGTTTTGAAGAATGTATTCCGGCTTCTTGACGTATACTGCGATCTCGGGGCCTTCGAACTCTATCCCTGTTATCTCTGCTTGTCGTAAAGCATTCCAGATCTCCATAATTATTCTTCTTCGGAGCTTTTTCCCGGATTCTATTCTGTTTTCAGCCGATTTCGCCATGTCTTACTGCACCTTTGTTATCGCACAGATCTGTCCATTACGTCATAATGCTCCTCCCTAACATATGATAGGGAGGAACAATCTATGAACGGTCATTTTAAGAGCTGGTTAGATTCTATGACCGAGATAACCCTGTGGATAAACGTAAAGAAGTAGGGTTATTAAAATTATTGCTTGAAAGGAACAAAGCGTTCCTCGAAGCGATTCTCTGGACCGATTATCACAACGTCTATACCATCTCCTGTCGCCGAATCCCTTAGAATGGCTGAGCGTATAGCTTTAGCTGCTATTGTTACTGCTTCGTCGAGTGTAAGATCCTCACGATAGTGTGATTCGAGGACTCCATATGCGACGGGTGATCCTGATCCCGTAGCTGTGTATGTTTCTTCTGTTATGCTTCCATAGAGGTCCAGTGTGTATAGTCTAGGCCGAGTATCGTATCCTCCTACGATTAATTGAACAATGTATGGGAAGTATTTCGAAGAAAACAATATATTTGCTAGTAGTGTCGCGATACCCTTTACCGAAAGCCTCTTGCCATTGCTTAATAGATAGAATCTGCTTTCCTCACGTATAATGTCTGCGAGAGCCTGCGCATCTGCCACGAGACCTGATATAGTCATCGCACTGTAATCGGTCAGCTTTACAATTTTCTTTACTCTTCTGCTAGCGATCAGTGTTCCGGCTGTAGCTCTCTTATCTGCTGCCAAGACCACATAGTCTCCTATTATTAATCCTACAGTAGTTGTTCCATGTATAGCCTTAGCGGCAAGATTATCTCTATCTGATGGTACCGGTATCAACTTATACTCACCTGCCTCACTGGATAGATTAATAGACACCAGGGATAAACGTGTCTACTAAACAGTTATAGGTTTATCTAGATCACTCTCCGTATACTGATATAACCTGGGTTAGACTCCAATAACATAACCTGACATGAGGATGCATAGAATGAAAAACACTGGGATTCACATAATAGGTTTGCCACGTAGAGTTGTTGTTGGATCAAACATAATTGGAAAAATTGGTGATTATGCGAGAAGTCTATTTCCGGACGCGGAGAAAATAGCTGTTATAACTGGTAGGATTGTTGGTAGTAGGATATATCCCCTCGTAGAGGAGAGCATGCGGGAAAAAGGATTCGAAGTAGACAGGGTAACGGTACAGGATGCGTCAACGATTACAGCAGAGAAACTCATCGACGAACTCAGAGAAATCAGCCCCGATATAGTCGTGGGACTGGGTGGTGGAAGAAGCATAGATCTAGCGAAATACTCCGCTCACATAATGAACCTAAGATGGATAAGTATTCCAACGGTAGCGAGCCACGACGGTATAGCGTCGCCCTTTGTGAGTTTAAAGGGTTTCGAAAAACCCATCTCGAAGAAGGCGAGGATGCCCGAACTCATATACATTGATGTAGAGATAGTCAGGAAAGCACCCAAAAGGAACAATATTGCTGGCTTTGGAGACTTAATAGGAAAATTTACATCAGTGAGAGACTGGAAGCTAGCACATAAACTAAAAGGAGAATACTATGGAGAATACGCTGCAAGCCTTGCTCTCCTAAGTGCAAAACACGTAAGCATCTTCTATAGGGAGATCAGTCTAGGCACCTCTGAAGGATACAGGGTACTCTTAGAAGCTCTTGTAAGTAGTGGGGTAGCAATGGGAATAGCCGGAAGCACCAGGCCAGCAAGCGGCTCTGAGCATCTATTTGCTCACGCCTTATCGATGATATCAAAGAACCCTCCTTTGCATGGAGAAGCAGTAGCTGTAGGCACAATTATGATGGCATATTTGCATGGGATCAAGTGGAAGAGGATAAGGCATGTGCTCAGAACAGTAGGAGCTCCTGTCACAGCAGAAGAGCTAGGCGTAGCAGACACCGATATAATAGAAGCCCTAGTCATGGCTGCGAAGATAAGGCCCGAGAGATACACTATTCTCGGAGAAACAGGTCTTACATATGAGGCCGCTGAAAAACTAGCGAGAAAAACAGGGGTTATTACTTAGAGCAGGGTGTTAAGTCCCCCGCTAGAGCACCGTGTTACTCTTCGCTCTTCTCTTCTTTACTCTCGGTACTTGATTCCTCACTCGCTTCTTCTTCAGCTTCGCTCTTTGCTTCCTTGGTTTCCTCGGATTTCTCTTCTTCTCTTGCTCTTCTAAACTTGAAGTTTATGGTTACAGTAACTTCGTCAAGCTCAGTTGTTTCATAAATGTCGTTTAGGAACATTTGAAGTAGCGAGTCCAGGTCTTTTAGTACGACTATTTCTGGGGGCAGGGTGACTCTTGCCTTTTTGTCTTCAACCTCTACATTTACTTTTTCTTCGTCTACGCCGAACCAGCGTGTCGCTAGATACCTTATTTTTTCCTCATCCGTTTCTAGTTTCCTGGTTATCTCTAGTTCTATTTTCAGGGTTTTTCCAGCAAGAGGATGGTTAAAGTCTATGTATGCGAATCTCTCTGTTACCCTTATGATTTTGCCTCTTCTACCTTGAACTTCTAGCTCTTCGCCGACGACAGGTCGTATGCCTTGTCGGCGGAGGGTCTTTACGGGGACTTTGATTATTAACTGTTCGTTACGGGATCCATAGGCTTTTTCTGGAGGTGCTATGATTTCCTTCTTTGTTCCTACATCAAGCTCTCTTATTACTTCTTCGACTGCGTCTAGGAGCTTGCTCTTACCAATTACTATGACGGCTTCTCTGTACTGTTTATTTGGGTCGTAGATTCCTTCTTTTTCTGCTAGTTCTCTCTTTGTAGTATCTACGATTACCTCCTTGTCCCCTTCAACCGCTTTTATTGTGAAATGAACTAATACTACGTCTCCGTCTTTCAATGGCATTTTTGCTCATCCTCCTTTTCTGAGATACCATCCCAGGTCTTTAACCGGTCTAAGAACGAGGCGCCTCCCGTATTTAGTATTATCCTCTAGAACCAGTATTCCCCATCCAAGAGCTTCTCTAAGAGTATTTTCTACTAGTACGGGCCCAAGCGAGTTATATTCTACTATGTTTTCGTCGAACACTGGCCTTCCATAGAGGAAGTATTTTTCTCCTTCAGGATTTAGAGTAACGCAATTGATCTTTTCTGGACAGAAGTGGACTAGTTTATGAGCTAGGGGAAGACTGGGTTCAAACTTGTTTTTGCCAAGGATCCCAAGGTAGAATCCTATACTATACGCGTTCCATCCAAGGTGGTCTTTAAGGAAAGAGAGAACATTGGGGGAAGGATCGAATACATCCTTAAATGGGGCTCCTTGAATATCAAGAACGTATAGACGGGAATAGCATCTGCTAGGCTTTACGCCTATCGACGAGCAGAACTCGTCTATGATCTCTTTCTCTAAACCGGATGCATTTCTTATCATCTTTTCTTTCTTAGCTTGCATACGAAGAACCCCTCATAGCCGTGAATATGAGGCCAGTATCTTCCACAATTCTTGATCCTATCATCAAACTTTAAACCGAAATACTCTGTTATTGCCTGGGATGCCATTAAGCCGTGGGGCTCTATTTCTATCTCTGGATATTCCTCTAATATCCTGTTGATTACAAACTCGCCTTCTTCCGCGGCGAGACTACAAGCGGCATAGACTATCGATGCACTAGGCCTAGCTAATTCTATAGCTTTTTTTAACATTTTTACTTGTAGTTCATGTATTTTAATGAGATCCAAAATGTCTCTGCTCCTTTTCCTTTTAGGGTCTTTTCTAATTATTCCCTCGCCTGTGGAGGGAGCATCTAATAAAACGGAGTCAAATAGGTTGCTGAAGCCTAGGCTCAGATTGTCTCTTCTCAATAATATATAGTTAGAGAAACGCATTCGTTGGATGTTTGATCGGAGACTCTTGATTCTTCTTGGGCTCTTTTCAACTGCTATTAAGAGGCTCTTATCGCGTGTCATCTGGAGTATCTGAGTGGATTTGCCTCCGGGCGCGGCAGCCATATCTATTATGACTCCTGGTACGGGTAGGTCCATTGCATGAACTATGCTCATTGAGGATGCCCCTTGAACATAATAGTATCCTTGGAGATACTCGTGTGTCGCCCCGATACTTATTGGGGCATAGTCTACCCGGTATCCGTACCTGCTAAATTGTGGAATGGGGGTTAGCTTGAATCCTTTCTCTTCGAGCCTGGTTTCCAGTTCGTTGCAGTCTATCAGGTAATCATTACAGCGTATTGTTTCGGGTAAGGGAGACTCGTTTGCTTCGAGTAGGTCTATAACGTTGTCTTGTCCCAGCATTTCAATATATCGTTCGATCATGTAGGGCAGGTACCCGTACTTCTCAGCTAATTTTCTTGCGGTATATGAAGCGTTCCTCGCTCGTTCCAGCACTATCCGTATTTTGTCATCCAATTCTCGGCACCGTTATTGTTCTTTGGAAGACCCCATAGCTGGCATCATTCTATCCGAATAACTTTAATGATGCCCACGAAAATTAATCTGAATAGACATTACAAGTGACTCGGAATAGTCAGCGTAATGGGCGATGGAAATATGACAAAAGACAATCAGAAGGATGCAAAGTACAAGAGGCTTGTTGTGCCAGGACGATTCCAGCCTCCTCATAGAGGACATCTTCATGTCATAGAATTCGCTTTAGACCGCGCCGAGGAAGTCATAATAGTTATAGGCTCCGCCCAGGACAGCCACTCGTTAAAGAACCCATTGACGGCCGGAGAAAGATGGATGCTGCTCGATAAACTTCTAAAGAGGAGGCTAGGAGAAGAATATTGTAAGAGGATTAAAATTGTCCCAGTTCCAGACATCAACATGAACAAGGTCTGGGTGCAGTACCTCCGCCTTCTCCTACCAGATTTTGACGGAGTCGTGACAAGGAATCCACTCGTCTCAATGCTTTTCGAAGACACGGGACTCGCAGTCATTAGACAGCCTTTAATAAATAGAGACATGTGTAGTGGAACGAAGATCCGAAATAAGATAGTTAGAGGCGAGGACTGGACTGAATGTGTCCCAGAAGAGATCTTGGAAGATCTTAAGAAGCTTGGTTTCGAAGAGAGGATTAAGCGGTTGATGGAGGATGGATAACAATCTAGTCATAATCGATGGATCAATGGGAGAAGGAGGAGGCCAGATACTTAGAACAACAATAGCCCTCTCCGCAGTCACCGGTATTCCCGTAAAAGTCGTCAATATTAGGGCGAAACGAAAGAATCCGGGTCTAAGACCACAGCACTTGACTGCGATAAAAGCCCTAGTAGAGATAACCAGTGGACGAGCTAAGGGCCTATACGTAGGTAGTACTAGCATAGAGTTTTATCCGGGGACCATAAAAGGAGGCAATTACTTCTTTGACATAGGTACAGCTGGTAGCATATCGCTTCTTCTCCAAGCAATACTCCCTGCACTTGCATTTGCTCAGGAACCCGTCGAGGCAACAATAAGAGGAGGAACAGACGTCAAAATGGCACCCACGATCGACTACATGAGAATGGTATTCACACCGCTCCTCAGCCTCTTCGGATACAATGTTGAAATAGAACTCGTTCGTCGAGGACACTACCCGCGTGGAGGAGGCCTCGTAAAACTAAGAATAAGAAACCCGCCGAGAACGTTGAAGCCAGTCGATTTAACTACACGTGGAACACTTAAGAATATAGAAGGAATAAGCCACTGTGTAAGGCTTCCACAACACGTTGCAGAAAGACAAGCCAGGTCTGCCCGAGCATACATTAAGAATAGGTTAGGCATAGAGCCCGTTATCAGGTTAGAGTTCTATGAAAAAAGAAAAGATCCTCATTTAGGTCCAGGAAGCGGTATAGCTCTCTGGGCCATATTCGATAAGCCAATAATGGGAGCAGATGCACTTGGAGAAAAAGGAAAGCCCGCGGAAAAAGTCGGCGAGGAAGCGGCTTCTAAGCTGGTGGACGATATCTTGACTGGAGCATCCGTGGATAGATTTGCCTCAGACATGTTGCCGGTTTATATGGCTCTTGCTTCCGGCACTTCCTATTATAGTGGTGCTAGACTAACAAGCCATGCAGAGACAGTATTTAGATTACTAGAGCTAATCTTAGGAGATAATATTAGAATAGAATACACTGGCGGGCTAGATAGGCCTTTTAAGGCATCAATTAGAGGTGTGGGTTTAACACGATAAAAAATATCGCGAGTGTATTTTCCTGATTACATTATATGCCGAGGATTTATCGCTGGCTATGAGTTCAGTATACTCGCTAATTGTACCGTTGTTTAATTCCATACTTGTATACTCTAATGCCTCTCTTAATGAATCCCTGTCTGCAATATCAATTTTATTAATACCTATGATTATTGGTTTGTCTCCTATTAGTTCTTTAACTGTATTTAGCAGGTTGAATTGTCTAGCAATACTCATGTATCGGTCTTCACTAACATCTATCAGGAACAATACCACTCCGGGTAGTTCTTTAAGGGCGGCTATAGCTCGTCTCTCAACGGGATTCATCTCGTTTATTTCTCTATCTAATAGGCCGGGTGTATCAATCACCTGTATTTTTTCGTCTTCTACATATACGTGGCCTATATGTATGCTTGTAGTTGTGAAAGGATAAGATGCTACTTTGGGCTGGGCTCTGCTAACACTTCTGATAAATGTTGATTTTCCAGTGCTTGGTGCGCCTGCAACAATTATTGTGGGGAGCTCTGCATCTATTCCGGGAAGATGCTGTATGAAGATCACTAGGTTACGGAGATAGTCGAGAGATCTCCTACATTTCTTGTACAGGGATAAGATACGTCCCCTAGCCTCGGAGCCAGCCTTGAATAGTTCTCTCTTGTTCTCTGCAGCCATTAGGTGAATACGGTATTTATCGTAGAACTCTCTCGATAGCCTTCTAGCTCTGCTAATACATCTTAGAGAGTCACGTATCCTTCTCTTATCGAAGTCTATTTCTATTATCCTCCAGTAGAAAGGATGAAGCGAATCGAGAAGCCTTGTAAGTTCCCTTATAAAGTCAGTTTTCGATATGGCTATATCAAAGGTAGCCTGCAGTCTTGCCATTTCTCTATCAAAGTGGGTTCTACCTTTTCTAGGATACCTCGACTTGATTCTTTCTAGGATCTCATCGTAGGTCGGCACGTGTATTTTCTTAGCTACCGCTGCGGGGTCCTTTATGTAATTCTGTACTGATCTTTTTTCTTGTTTCTCCAATGTTCCACTACCCATTCTTCTACACGATCTAACTGGTTCCTATATCTCTGGATGAGGCCAGTGAGTGTTCTTATATTGACACTTGTTAACGTGTGAGCAGTCTTTATAGCGTTCTTCTTTGATGAGCCTTCTAGGGTCTCGATAATGTACACGATTAGTGCCAGCTTAACGTGTCTCTTCCTACTTTTAAGATCAGGTATAATAGTTTCGAGAAACCTGGAAGTCTCCTCTAGATCTAAGTTGTGGGCTCTAAGATAGATTCGTGTCCTAGACTCGATTATGTGTATGAATTCTTTTTCGAAAACGTGTTTTCTGCTTGATTTACGGGCCCGGGATACGGTCTCTATTCTGGGGAGCCAATATACTTTTCTTCGCAGTTTCTGTTTATAGAGTATTTTGTCATTGTACCTGGGCTTTGGTAAGTCATCTATGGTGTTTTCGTTGATGACGGAGCCACATTCTGGACAAACCACTAGTCCCCGCTCACTATCCCACACTAGACTTGTTGATCCGCAGTATGGACATCTACGACTACTCGTGCTGAGTGGCACACCATAGTCCCTGCCAACCTCTTAGTGGATAAGTTATTGATCCGTGTTTCACGAGAAATATACTCTATAGACTGTGGGTCCGCTCCGGAAATAATGTGGAGGAATTATGAGTATTTATCACAGAGTCATTATGCTAAATAATTAATTACTGTTTGTTCTCCAGTATAGTCTGGTACTGAAAGAAATAGGCGACATGAAAAGACAAGGGTGATGATAATAATGTCAATGTATTTTGGAGCGACAGCTGTCGGGATAAAACTGAAGGATTCCGTCGTATTAGCAACTGATAGAAGAATGGCGTATGGATCCTTTGTCATGAGCAGAAATGCTAAGAAGATATTTATGCTGGACAAACGTATTGGAATAGCCTCAGCAGGCCTATACGGAGATCTACGCGGCTTGTTTAGAATACTCGAAGCAGAATACCGGTTTATGAAAATGACTATAAACAAGGAGCCGCCAGTCAAAAGCATAGCCAAGAGATTATCCATGATACTCTACTCGTATAAGGCATTCCCCTTCCTAGTAGAAATAATCGTTGGGGGTATAGATCCAAATGGTGAAGCAAGTCTCTACGTACTGGACTCCCTAGGCTCGCTAACAGAGGAGCCATATATAGCAGTCGGCTCAGGAGCGTCCATAGCACTAGGATTTCTAGAAGACTCCTATAGAGAAGACCTAGACTTAGAGGAAGCAATAAACGTTGCTGTAAAGGCCGTAAAGGCCGCGATAGAAAGGGACTCGTATACTGGAGACGGAATAGACGTCGTAGCTATAACTAAGGATGGCGTTATAGAGAAATCATACAAGCTCAGACTCGTCGAGGGTCAGTAGTCCTTGGAGGAGGTTTTTGATCCTTGCATCCGTGTAAGGAAAAGATTTGATGTGTCAAGAGCATATAAGGCTCAAAAATACATTGCTCAGAGCGCCGTCCTAGAAGATAGGTTTCATCGAATAAGAACCATTGTAGGACTCGATGTTTCTTATCCTAACTGGCGTTTCTCTTCTTGGGGTATCGGCGTGGCAGTTGCTTTAGCTTATCCATCTATGAGGATCCTTGATTGTATCGCGGCAGTTGCCCGTGTCTGTGTCCCCTATATACCCGGCCTCCTAGCCTTCCGGGAGATGGCAGTTCTAGCGCCAGCGCTTGCCAGGATTCAAAAAAGAACAAGCGTGGATCTCATAGTCGTCGACGGACATGGAATAGCTCATCCACGTAGAGCGGGAATCGCCACTCATGTAGGCGTAGTATTTGATAAGCCATCTATCGGTGTTGCAAAGAAGAAGCTCTACGGGGTATACCGCGAGGAAAAGAATGATATATATATTGTAGACGACGAACAACGTCCTATTGCAGGCGTTCTGGGCGAAGGCTCAAGGCGAATATTTGTAAGCCCAGGTCACAGGGTTTCGCTTATGACTAGTATTCGGCTCATTAAATCAATGCTGAGAAGAGGCAAACTTCCCGAGCCTACGCGTATTGCCGATAAAATCACGAAGGATCTTAAGAAGAAAATTAATTCTGGTCCTCCTGGCATGGAGGTGTACTACATCCAATGCTAAGGCAATAGGATTCCTGGCATATTCTCCTGATTACGTCGCTACTACTTCTTAGGCCAGGCTCGAACTCCTCCTTTTCATCATAACGTAAAACCTCGACCTTTTTCCCGAGGAGCTTCTCGAGATAATTAGCGAGTTCCTTAGGATCATATGGTTGATCCGGACCGAGCACAATGATATCAGGTTTAATCTCTATGAGGGGCTTTATTTTGTCTTGTAGGTCTCCAAGACGAGCCTGATAAACGTATTTGATTGAGGAAACTAGCTCAAGCCTACTTTTTTCGGACAATACTGGCTTCTTCCCCTTAGTCTCTAGGACATTCTTGTCTCTCGCTATTATAACGTAGAGTTTGCCTAGGCTAGAGGCGTATTTGAGTAACCTGACATGGCCCGGATGCATTATGTCGAATGTGCCACCTACAAAGACCGTCTTCTCTTCTCTTCGTATATTGGCCCATTCGAAATCGGTGTATCCCATGTATTTGAGACTATCAAGCAGTCCCTCTGCGTAGGATACCGAGACTAAGGCTGTGTCACAATCGTTGGTCTCTATGAAGTAATAGGTGTCTTTGAGATAGCGATCTATAGCGTCAAATAGCTTAGGATATTTTTCCAATAGGCCTGGATCGGATTTTTTTAGTTTGTTAACTGTCGCTATAAGGTTATCTGCGTATTTTTTTGCCCTGCTACATATTTCATTGTTCATTCTTCTAGGCACCAATTATGGAGTCTTCAAGAGTCTCCCTAAAATAATGCATAATGTATCGGCGATTGTCTATATTGGACGGTGTTAGTATATATCCGAGGATGAGAGGATAGGAGCCCTTCTATTTGGGGTTTGTGGCGGGCCCGCCGGGATTTGAACCCGGGACTTCCGCCTGTGCGGCCAGGTGCCATGCACGTCTACGGGTTAAAAGCCCGCCGCTCTTCCAGGCTGAGCTACGGGCCCATTACCTAGTTATCGGAATATTGTAGGATCCCTTTTATAATTTTACTGTGTCTTTCTGGGACGAGTTTCATAGTTGTTTCGATGTATGCCAATGTTTAGTTTCGGATAAGTATATAAGGGTTAATTAACATATACAAAATATTTCGACCGCTAACTCTATAACCCCGGATAAGTTCTCTTCTTTTTGGCGTAGGTTCCGGGGGATAGTGTAACGTTGGTCTCGAGATCTAAAAAGAAACGATTGGATAAGAGGATACTCGAACACGAGCTTGTCCCAGAGCATAGAATATTGTCGTTGGAGGAGGCAGCACAGCTTTTAAGAACACTCAGTATTAAGCCTAGCCAGTTGCCCCGGATCAGCATAAATGATCCCATAGTTCAATTACTTGGGGCAAAGCCGGGAGATATTATTGAGATAAAGAGGAGGTCTCCTACTGCTGGAGAGTCCTTGTATTATAGGATAGTGGTAGTATTCTAGGGGGGCTAAAGTTATGAGTAAGATCAACGGCTCAGGAGATATTCTAGATAAGGATACGCTCTGGACAGTGTTCTCTTCGTTCATAAAGGAGACGAGCCTGTCTAGACAGCACTTAGACTCATATAATGCCTTCGTCAAGTATAGGATGAAGCGTATCATTGGTAGTGTTAAGGAAATTACACCGGAGTGGAGACGTATTGCTGGACGTAGGGCACGTATATCTGAGATAACTATGCCGGACGTCAAGGTGGTCATTGGCAAGCTAAGAATCGAGAAGCCAATGGTAAAAGAGGCGTATGGTAGCCAGCACCGTGTTCTGCCGATGGAGTGTAGGATAAGGAACATATCTTACATGGCCCCCTTGTTCGTCGAGATGAAGCTTATCATAGGAGGAAAAGAAGTCGACTCTAGAGAGGTTAAGATAGGGGACTTCCCCGTTATGATAAGATCGGAGATAGATCCGTTGTCAAAGTTTAGTCCAAGTGAGCTTATAGAGGCGGGAGAAGACCCATATGATCCTGGAGGATACTTTATTATAAATGGTAGTGAGAAGGTCGTAGTAGTCCAGGAAGATCTAGCAGTAAACAGGATAATCGTAGGACCATCCACTGCGAGCACGGCTAAAATAACACACACAGCAAAGGTAGTCTCAACAGTATTGGGACTTCGAAGACAAATAATCGTCGACAGGATGAGTGATGGAAGCCTCGAAGTAAGTATCTCGAGACTCTCCTATAGGATACCCTTCGCTGTCCTCATGAAAGCGCTAGGACTAGAGAAAGACGTTGAGATAGGCCATGCTGTTTCAGCCGATGACGAAGTGCTGAGAGAGCTTTTACCAAGCCTCAACAAAGTAGCCCTTACGGTTAGAACAAGGGAGGATGCACTCGAATTCATAGGAAACAGGCTCGCACCAGGACAGCCGAGAGAAATAAGAATTGCGAGAGCAGAGGAGTTTTTAGACAAACAGTTCCTACCACACCTAGGAGACAAACCAGAAGACAGGAGGAAAAAAGCATACTTCCTAGCAGAAATGGCTAATAGAGTACTCCAGCTATACCTAGGTAAAAGACCAGCAGACGATAAAGACCATTACAGTAACAAGCGTCTAAGGCTGGCAGGAGACCTAATAGCAGAGATATTCAGAGAAGGATACAATGCCCTATTAAACGTGATCAGAAACCAGCTCGAAGAATACATAAGCCAGAGACACCGTTCAAAACCAAAGCTAAACTACATCGTTAGAGCCGACATACTTACAGAGAGGCTAAGAAGCGCACTCGCAACCGGAAACTGGGGCAGGGAAAGAACCGGAGTAAGCCAGGCACTAGACCGTACAAACTGGATCAGCCTTCTAAGCCACCTAAGAAGAGTCATATCCCCGCTAAGCAGGGGACAAATACACTTCGAGGCAAGAGATCTCCATGGAACACACTGGGGGAGACTCTGTCCCTTCGAGACTCCAGAAGGTATAAACTGTGGACTCGTAAAGAACCTAGCACTAATGTCGTATATCTCCGTAGGAGTAGACGAGAGCGAAATAGAAAAACTCCTCTACGACCTAGGAGTGATTCCACTCGACGAACTAATAAAAGAAGCCGTAGAAGCCGGCGAAGCACCCGAAATAATGAGGGCAGGCACAAAAGTATTCCTCAACGGTAGACCAATAGGATTCCATGAGAACGGAGCATGGCTAGCAGAGGAACTGAGGAGAAGGAGGAGACGCGGAGAGCTAAGCTACGAGGTTGGAGTAGCCCACATAGTTGACGAGTACATCAACGAACTCTACATCAATACGGACGAAGGGCGACTAATGAGACCAGTCATAGTTGTAGAGAACGGAAAACCAAAACTAACAAAAGAACACGCGGAGAAACTGAGAAGAGGAGAGATCTCATTCTGGGATCTAGTAAGAGAAGGAGTAATAGAGCTCCTAGACCCTGACGAGGAAGAAAACGCATACATAGCAGAGTTCCCCGAAGACATAACGCCAGAACACACCCACCTAGAACTCTGGGTCCCCGCAATAGTAGGAGTAGCCGCTGCAACTATACCATTCCTAGAGCACAACCAGAGCCCGAGAAACACATATCAATCAGCAATGGCCAAGCAGGCCCTCGGACTGTATGCTCTGAACTATAAGTATAGAACTGACAGCCACGCCTATCTACTCCATTACCCGCAGAAACCCATAGTACAGACAAGAATGCTCAGTCTCATGGGCTACAATGAGAGGCCATCAGGCCAGAACATGATAGTAGCACTCATGGCCACTACCGGATACAACATAGAGGACGCCCTAGTATTCAACAAGACCAGTGTGGATTATGGACTAGCCCGGGCATTCTTCTATAGGGTTTACACAGCGGTAGAAAACGTATATAGTGGTGGAGCAAAAGACAGGATAACTGTACCATCACCAAAGCTCTACGACCATAAGGGAGACCAGTACTACACGAAGCTGGGCCCAGACGGTATAGTAGAGCCGGAAGTAGAGGTAAGAGGAGGAGACATTCTAGTAGGTAGAGAAAGCCCGCCAAGATTCATGGGAGAGGAGAGGGTAATAAGTCCCACAGCAATGATAAGACGTGATACCAGTGTTCAATTAAGATTTGGAGAGAAGGGAGTAATAGACACGGTCTTCCTAACCCAAACTACTGAAAGACAAAAACTCGTCAAGATCAGGGTAAGAGACTTAAGAATCCCAGAAATAGGCGACAAGTTCGCAAGCAGACACGGACAGAAGGGAGTCATAGGAATACTACTCCCAAGATACGATATGCCATATACAGAAGACGGAATAGTACCAGACGTGATCCTCAACCCACACGCTATACCCTCTAGAATGACCGTTGGACAGCTACTAGAGACAATTGCAGGAAAAATAGGAGCAATAAAAGCAAAGTTTATTGATGGAACACCCTTCTTCAAAGACGACATCGAACAGCTCAGGATAGAACTACTCAAGGCAGGCTACGATCCGAACGCTAGAGAAGTAATGTACGATGGCAGAACAGGAAGACTCATAGAAAAACCAGTAGCAATAGGTGTAACGTTCTACCAGAGACTCTACCACATGGTATCCGACAAAATGCACGCAAGAGCAACAGGTAAAGTACAGCTCCTAACTAGACAGCCGACAGAAGGAAAGGCTAGACAGGGAGGACTTAGATTCGGAGAAATGGAGCGCGACTGTCTAGTAGGCCACGGCGCAGTGGCACTTCTAAGAGACAGACTCCTATACAACAGCGATAGATACACTATGTACGTATGTACGAAGTGTGGCCACATAGCATGGTACAATAGGAGGAAAGGCGTATACGAATGTCCAATACATGGAGAAGAGGGAGACATAAAGCCTGTGACAGTACCATATGCATTCAAACTATTACTCCAAGAAGTAACCAGCATGATGATCAAGCCCGAGATAAAGGTCATGGACAAGATAAGTATCCTAGAGAAGATCCTGCAGAGGCCTGTCGAGTCAAGAGTAATCAAGATTTCTCCCAAATCAAACGGGGAAGAACAGGTCGAGGAAAAAGTAGAGGCCGCTGAGAAGAAGTAAGGGGGTGAAGGCAATGTCATATAATGGAGGCAAAGATAGATTTGAGACCTACTTGATCGATAGGATAGTAATGGGGGTACTTCCACCCCACGAAATCAACAGAATGGCAAGAGTAACAGTTACAAGGCCCGATCTTTACGAGTCGGACGGATCACCAATTACAGGAGGTCTACGAGACCCCCACTTTGGAGCTATCGAGCCGGGAGAGGTATGTCCCGTTTGTGGAAACACGCGTGAGAACTGTCCAGGCCACTTTGGAAAAATAGACTTAGCCAGACCTGTACTAATACCATACTATACAGACTACGTCAACATAGTGCTCCAGGCAACATGCAGGCAGTGTGGAAGACTTCTCATACCAAGTGAAAAAGCAGAAAAATATAGGAAGATCTATAGAAGGCTAAAAGAAAAATGGCCAAAGCTAGCCGTTAACTTCGTCAAAGAGCTTCGAAAAGAAGCGGCACAGACAATGGAGTGTCCCTATTGTGGAGCTAGACAGTTCAGGATAAGATATACTCGTCCCATAATATTCTACGAGGAACGTCCAGAGGGAGAAACACGCCTCACGCCACTCGAGATAAGGGATAGACTCGAAAGAGTTAGGGATGAAGATCTAGAACTTCTAGGAATTGATCCAAAACGAAGCAGGCCAGAATGGATGGTGGCAACGGTTCTCCCAGTACCCCCACTCGCAGTCAGACCACCTATCACCCTAGAAACCGGTATGAAGTCGGAAGACGACCTCACGCACGCTCTAGCCGAGATAGTCCGACAAAACCTAAGATTGAAGAACTTCCTCTCATCAAATGCACCAGAAACAATGATCGAAGAAGCATGGATAACCCTACAATACGTGGTAGCAGCATATATAGATAACGAGCTGCCAAACGTGTATCCTTTGACCCAGAAGAGAGTAAGAACCCTCAAGACACTAGCACAAAGACTTAAAGGAAAAGAAGGTAGACTACGAGGAAACCTCTCAGGAAGAAGAGTAGACTTCTCGTCAAGAACCGTGATAAGCCCAGATCCATACATAAGCGTTAACGAGGTAGGAGTTCCAGTAGACATAGCCAAAATACTAACAGTTCCTATGAAGGTAACTCCATACAACTTAGAAGAAGCAAGAAAATACGTCCTAAACGGGCCATACAAGTGGCCAGGAGCCACGTTCGTCTACAAGGCCAGAAGCGGGAGAAAGATCGACCTTAGATACCATAGAAACTACAAACAGATGGCTGAAAGCCTCGAAGTAGGAGACATTGTAGAACGACATCTCATAGATGGCGACATAGTCCTATTCAACAGGCAACCGAGCCTCCACAGAATGTCAATACTCGCCCATAAAGTAAGGGTAATGCCATACAAGACATTCAGGCTCAACCCACTGGTCTGTCCTCCATACAACGCAGACTTCGACGGAGACGAGATGAACCTACACGTAATGAGAAGCGAAGAGGCTAGAGCAGAAGCAGAAGAGCTTCTACTAGTAGAACGACATATAAAGACGCCGAGATACGGAGGACCAATCATAGGAGGAAGACAGGACTATGTAAGCGGAGCCTACCTCTTAACCGTCAAGAATAGATTCTTAACAGAAAAAGAAGTAGTAAGACTCTTAGCAGCCGCGGGCTATAAAGGAGAACTCCCAGAACCAGCAATACTAGCTCCAAAGAAGCTATGGACAGGCAAACAACTTGTAAGCCTCTTCCTACCGGAAGACCTAAACTATACAGGAAAAGCAAAGATAAACAGCGGTCCACTCTCCTGTGACAGTATTGACTGTTTCCACGACTCCTACATAGCAATCTACGAAGGAAAACTGCTAATGGGAGTATTCGATAAGAGTGCTATAGGTGCGGAGCAACCAAACAACGTGCTTCATGTAATCGCACTCGAATATGGAGATTCCAAGGCGAGAGAACTACTCGATACAATGTACAGGATGTTCATTAGAATGCTAGACATGAGAGGTCTAACTATCTCGCTCTCAGATGTAGACATACCTCCAGAGGCCAGAGAAAAGATTAAGGACCTAGTAGAAGAGGCGAAGAAAGAGATCGCGGAGATGATAAAAGAGTTCGAGGAAGGAAAACTAGAGCCCATACCGGGAAGAAGCCTCCAAGAGACCCTAGAACTCAAGATAATTAACAGGCTCCAAAAACTATTGAAAGACGCCGGCCAAATCGCAACCAGCTACATGGATCCGTTCAACGACGTATTCATAATGGCCAAGACAGGAGCAAGAGGAAGCGACGTTAACATAACCCAGATGGTAGCTATGCTAGGCCAGCAGACAGTAAGAGGAAAACGAGTATGGAGAGGATTCCGTAAGAGAACCCTTGCACACTTCAAGCCAAACGATCTATCGCCCGAGGCAAGAGGATTCGTCAAAGGCAACTTCCGCTATGGACTCAGGCCTACAGAGGTATTCTTCCACGCAGCAGGAGGAAGAGAGGGACTCGTGGACACAGCAGTAAAGACCTCACAGAGCGGATACATGCAAAGAAGACTCATGAACGCCGAGCAAGACCTCTACACAGCATACGACGGTACAGTAAGAGACCTCTACGGCCAGATCGTACAATTCAAATTCGGAGAAGACGGAGCAGACCCAATGGTGACCTACCACGGCAAAGCAGTAGACGTTGATAGGCTCATAGAGAGGTTCGGAGTGTTAAAGGAGGCGTCTAAGTAAAAGGGGGATGATAGAAGTGTTCGAGGGAGACTTTAAGAAACTAGTCGAGATGGCGAAGAAAATCCTTCCAATAGCAATTTACCAGGAACTAGAGGAGAAAGTAATAAACTCGGAGAAACTAACAGAGGAATCAAAAGAGAAAATACTGAGAGAAGCCCTGAGACAATACGTCTTATCCCTAAGCCAGCCAGGAGAACCTGTCGGAGTGGTCGGAGCACAAAGCATTGGAGAACCTGGTACACAGATGACTCTTAGAACATTCCACTACGCAGGTCTAATGGAGTTCGACGTCACACTAGGTCTACCAAGACTAATAGAGATAGTAGATGCGCGCAGAGAACCATCAACGCCAATAATGAAGGTTTATCTCGATGAAAAACACAAGTACGATAAGGAGAAAGCCCAAGAGATAGCTAGGAAACTGGAATACACTACTATAGGTAAGGTTCTCGACGACTTCGAGTACTTCCTAGGAGACAACGTGGTCTCACTAAAACTAGATCCAGAACAGATGGAGGACAAAGGTGTAACAGTAGAGAAAGTAATAGAGGCCCTCAAGAGAGCAAAACTAGGAGAAATACAAGTAGACGAAGAAGATCCAAACACGATCTATATAACACTCTCCGAGAGAGTCCTACCACCAGAATATATGTATCATGTAAGCGCATACAAGGATATCGAAAACAAGATAAAGAAACTCTATCTGAAGGGCATAAAAGGCATAAAGAGAGCAATAATCCAAGCCGAAGAAAAAGAAGTAGACGGGAAAAAAGTAACAGAATACATGATTATGACTGAGGGAAGCAACCTGGCAGAAGTCCTTAGAATCAAAGGAGTAGATCATAGAAAAGTACGTACAAACAATATACATGAAATAGCAAGCGTTCTAGGCATCGAAGCAGCAAGAAACGCCATTATAGAGGAAATAAAAGAAGTTCTACAAAGCTCAGGTCTCGACGTAGATATACGACACGTTATGCTAATAGCTGACTTAATGACAGTTTCAGGAAAGATAAAGCAAATAGGAAGGCTGGGAATAGCCGGAGAAAAACCGAGCGTGCTGGCAAGAGCAGCATTCGAGATAACAGCAAAACAGCTCTTCGACGCTGCAGTGAGAGGGGAAGAAGAAAGGTTCCTAGGTGTAACGGAAACGATAATAGCTGGCTTAGTACCTAGAGTCGGCACTGGGATAGTATTATTAACAAGCCCGGGCATTACATCGGTTGGGGATAGTGGGGAGAATCAGGAAGAGGAAAAATAATGAGATATAATAGGCGTTAAGACGGAGGTGGATAAGAAGTGTCTGTATCGCTTGAAAGAGAGCTTAGGAACCTGCTCAAATCCGGCAAAGTATATCTCGGAGTAAAACAGACACTAAAGTCTCTGCTCCATGGAAAGACAAAACTAGTCATAATAGCAGAAAACATACCGCCAGAGTATAGGCAAAGAATCGAGTACTATGCAAAGCTAAGCAACACACCAATAATAACATACAAGGGCTCAAGCGTCGACTTGGGCCTCGCAATAGGTAAACCATTCAGAGTCTCTGCAATGGCTGTAATCGACGAGGGATCATCCCGTATACTAGAACTAGTAGAGTAAACGATTGAATACCGCCGCTAGAGTGTAGTGCCAGTTAGGAATCGGTGACTAAGAGTGGACGACGATGTAATAACTATGGAGGAACTACGATACATATCAATGTTCCAGGACTTCACGGGAGCCGTTGCGTATCGATGTATAAGGGAAGACGAAGAAAACAAACTCTACTTTCTAGTAAATCCATCAGATCTAGGAAAGGCTATCGGCAAGAAAGGATCAAACGTCAAGCTGCTATCACAACTTTTCAAAAAGAAGATAGAAATAATAGCATATTCGCCGGAATTATCACTAGAAGAGGTTGTCAAGAATCTATTCCCAGGCGTCAACATCCTCAGCGTAGAACTACAAGAACGGGGTAATGAGAAACGGGTATTAGTAAAAGTTGAGGAAAAAGACAAAGGAAAAGCAATAGGGCGTGAAGGCAGAAACATCGCCCGCGCCCGGCGCATACTAAAAGCACTCTACGGAATAGAAAAAGTCATAATAGTGTAGCTCTTTCCCACACTTACTGTTATAAACCGTGAAGGTACAAAATCTGGTGGAGTGGAGGGATAAGGTTGACGGGAAAAAAGGCGCCCTCAGGACTATTCGCGGCTAGAAAGCTCAGAAGAAAGAGAATGAAGTTCCGCTGGAGCCAAAGAGAATTTAAGAGGAGAAGACTGGGACTGAAGAAGAAATATGACCCACTAGAAGGAGCACCAATGGCAAGAGGAATAGTGCTCGAGAAAGTAGGAGTAGAAGCAAGACAGCCCAACTCTGCTCTTCGAAAATGTGTACGTGTGCAGCTTGTCAAGAACAAGAAGGTAGTAACGGCTTTCGTTCCAAGAGACGGAGGTATACTCTACATAGACGAACACGACGAGGTTATAATTGAGGGAATAGGTGGACCAAGAGGTAGATCAATGGGAGACATCCCAGGCGTAAGATATAGAGTAGTAATGGTAAATGGAGTATCGCTTAAAGCCCTCTGGGAAGGCAGGAAACAGAAGCCAAGAAGGTAGATAGGACTCTTTTTAAGCCTACATACTTATACGATAAGTTTTATATCTAGGACTTCTATTTTTGGAAAACTAATGCCCTCCTAGAATTCTTTAGTACTCGTCTTCAAACTCCTCTTCTATTTCCTCGCCATCTACCAAGGTCTCGGCTACGTAGATCGGAGCCTCAGAAACTAGTGAGAGATAGATCGCATGGCTCGGGATCATTTTTAGCCTGAGTGTAAGTCCATCACTCTCAAACTCGACAGTTGCAGTATAGAGACCAGTGGACGAATCAAGCTCATCTATTACTACACGTTTAAGGGTTTCAGAGAAGAGTTCTCTAAACCCTTCATGATTAGCTAACAAATCGAACAGACTCTGTCTCCTAGGAGGCGCATCGCCCTCATTTATCATTCGTATAGCCTCGGCCACCTCGTATGGAACATTTACTAGGATAAACGAGCGATCATCTTCAAGTATAAGTCTAAGACCCACGATATAAGCTCCGAATCCGAGGGACTCGTCCCTTAGTATTCGTGTAAACGGATATACTGCAACCACGCGTATCAATCTATTATCTGCAGTATTCTCCATTATCCTGCACTCCCCGCTACTATTAATTCTGGTTCAATAGCGTTGAATTGCCCAATATATCGCGTTTCAACGAGAATCTATAAGATTTAGCACCAGGCTATTAGTAGTGGATGGAACCCTGCAGGATAAAGAATATTATAACCAGTCCCTTCCATAGCACGGATGGAGCTAGGGAGGTTGCAAGTAATGGCCGAAGAAATAACATTGCCAGAAGACCTTGAGGTAAGAGCAGACGCTATAAGACTATTCGGAAAATGGAGCTGGGTAGGGGTCGAGGTCCGGGATCCTGGCCTCAAGCGATACATAAGCCTGCGGCCAATATGGCTCCCACATACAGGAGGCAGACATGAGCACAGGAGATTTGCAAAATCACAGATCCCAATAGTAGAGAGACTAATGAACCAGTTAATGAGACCAGGCAGGAATGGTGGCAAAAAACACCTAGCATACAATATTGTAAAAACAGCGTTCGACATCATATACTTCGAAACAGGAGAAAACCCACTACAAGTCCTCGTTAGAGCAATAGAAAAAGCGGCGCCCAGAGAGGAGACAACCCGTATAATGTTCGGTGGAATTACCTACAGAGTATCAGTAGACGTCTCCCCTCAGAGAAGAGTAGACCTAGCCCTCAGGCACATTGCAGAGGGAGCAAGGCAGTGCGCATTTAATAATCCAAAGCCAATAGAAGAATGCCTTGCCCAGGAGATAATCCTCGCCTCGCGGGGAGATGCACAGAGCTATGCAATAAGACAGAAAGAGGAGATAGAGAGAATAGCTCTCAGCTCCAGGTAGCCTCCTGGAAGCTATTCTTATTTTTACTGTACGAGCCGATACGCGTTTCCTCGATATGAACCGGCCTCAGATACAGGGCTTATCCAGTATGCTGATAATAGTCCTCTATTTGTCCCAGTAATACCCGTAAGCGGTGTTTTTATAAAGCCCTTCTATACGCATAGGTTTGACTGGTGCGCATACACGCGCAGTCTAAAGTTGAGGTGAAGAAGAATGGCAGACAAACCCCACATGAACCTAGTGGTAATAGGACACGTAGACCACGGTAAGAGCACACTAGTAGGACACCTACTATTCCGTCTAGGACTCGTTGAGGAGAAGAAGCTTAAGGAGCTAGAAGAACAGGCAAAAGCGAAAGGAAAAGAAAGCTTCAAGTTCGCATGGATACTTGACAAAATGAAAGAGGAGAGAGACAGAGGTATAACAATAGACCTAACCTTCATGAAGTTCGAGACAAAGAAGTACGTATTCACGATCATCGACGCACCCGGACACAGAGACTTCGTAAAGAACATGATCACAGGAGCAAGCCAGGCAGACGCAGCAATACTAGTAGTATCGGCAAGAAAGGGAGAGTTCGAGGCAGGTATGAGTCCTGAGGGACAGACAAGAGAGCACCTTCTCCTAGCAAAGACAATGGGTATCGAGCAGCTCATAGTTGCAGTAAACAAGATGGACGCACCTGACGTAAACTACGACCAGAAGAGATACGAGCAGGTAGCAACTATACTCAAAAAGTTCATGAAAGGCCTAGGATACAAGGTAGACCAGATACCCTTCATACCAATAAGCGCATGGAAAGGAGACAACCTAATCGAGAGAAGCCCCAACATGCCATGGTACAATGGTCCAACACTAGTAGAGGCACTAGACAACCTAAAGCCACCAGCAAAGCCAGTAGACAAGCCACTCAGAATACCCATCCAGAACGTATACAGCATTCCAGGAGCAGGTACAGTACCAGTAGGTAGAGTAGAGACTGGAGTACTAAAAGTAGGCGACAAAGTGGTCTTCATGCCACCGGGAGTCACCGGAGAAGTAAGAAGCATCCAGATGCACTACCAGGACCTACCCA
>CAYROE010000007.1:26519-34612 GCA_964425855.1 uncultured Desulfurococcales archaeon
GGAGACAACATAGGATTCGCAGTAAGAGGCATCGGAAAGAACGACGTAAAGAGAGGAGACGTAGCAGGACACCTAGACAATCCACCAACAGTAGCAGAAGAATTCACAGCAAGAGTATTCATAATCTGGCACCCAAGCGCAGTAGCTCCAGGATACACACCAGTAATCCACGCCCACACAGCTAGCATAAGCGCAAGAATGACCGAGATAGTGGCAAAGCTAGACCCAAGAACAGGACAAGTAGTAGAAGAGAAGCCAAGCTTCCTAAAGCCAGGAGACGTAGCAATCGTAAGATTCAAACCAATAAAGCCAATGGTAATCGAAAAGTTCAGCGAGTTCCCACCACTCGGAAGATTCGCAATGAGAGACATGAACAGAACAATCGGTATTGGAATAGTAACAGACGTTAAGCCAGCCAAAGTAGAGATAAGAACCAAGTAACGGGGATAAAGCTAAGTTTTTCCCCGATCTCAATAATCCTTTCCACTTATCTCATATCTAGAATTATCTTATGATTAAAGTATCTTTGAAACCAATAGGAGTAGACCTAGAGTCTTGATTATATCGCCTAATAAAGGAACAATAGCGATCTCTCTCGCAAACACTGTAAACGGCAGAGAAACACCAAAAATAATTATTCCCGCTAGGAACAGCAATGCCCCAACAATACTAATACTCCGGAGTTCTCTGAACAAAGCATATGCCACAGGTACCTCCAAAAAATAAGATAGCACGATTAA
This sequence comes from uncultured Desulfurococcales archaeon, assembly GCA_964425855.1. GTDB lineage: Archaea > Thermoproteota > Thermoprotei_A > Sulfolobales > Acidilobaceae > S143-63. The sequence goes on from CAYROE010000007.1 coordinate 27,260, forward strand.
ACCGCCACCATATAGTGGATACCTATAACCAAGGAGTACTCCCGCGAACGCAAGTAAGATAACCCACGGCGCTATGTCTCTAAAGGCTCTCTCCGCATGTCCCACGGCATCCATATAAAAATATCTCGCCAACACACCCAGAGCAACAAGAACGATCATAAGCATAAAGTAACCGTCTCTAAACAATATCTCGAATCCATACCTATATACAATCAACAACAGGTAAGCAATAATCAGCGCGGCGATTATACTAACAAGATTACCATATAACATTCCCTTATTCTGTTTTCTTTGCATGGATATTATTTTGCTCTTTTCTACCTCCTGATTCATCTCCTACACCCTCCAAAACAGTTGCTATTAAGTATTCATTTCTACAAAGAGTAAATTGAGACTAAATAGACGAGTCAATATCCAATTTACCGAGACAAATCACTAATTGCTAAACCCTAATTTTCAAGGCTAAGCCTAATAAACCTGGACAACGAACAATGGAGGGACTGGTGGAGAGAAAGTGCCGTTCAAAATAAGGATATGGCTATGGAGCACCAACAAGGACCACCTAGAAAACGTAGTAAATCAAATAAAAGAGATAGCATTAAAAACAGGCACACCGATAAGGGGACCAGTCCCACTTCCAACAAAAAGACTCGAAATACCGGTATTCCGCCTGCCACATGGTGAAGGAAGTAAATACTGGGAACACTGGGAGATGAAAATACACAAAAGACTAATAGACCTCTATGCAGACGAACGAGTCCTAAGAAGACTAATGAGAATCCAGGTTCCCAAGGACGTCTATATCGAAATTAAACAAATAACAACAGCGGCATAGAGTCCTAACACGTCGTTTTCCACATAACACAAGAAAGCCAACCTTTTCCTGATCAGAGGTCTTCTTCCGAGAACACCTACTGTCCCAGAACAATAATGCAATAGCATGATATTGAATATAGTCGTAGGCAGGAAAAACAATATACCCGGAGCCCCTTTATAGTAAGAAAAGGAGTATATTAGATGCTGGTGCCGGGGTGCCCGAGCGGACCAAGGGGACGGGCTGGAGACCCGTTCCCCCACACGGGGGGCGCGGGTTCGAATCCCGCCCCCGGCGCCATATTTCTCGTATAAGCCAGCATAGAAGACTGTTGCATTTACATGCCTCTCTTTGGATTCTTACCAGGCTTAAGTATTGGAGGAGGCATCACAACTATAGTAGTCTTCTCAGGCAGAGAGTGTCTTGAGACAGTAATAGAGCGTGTAGGACTCCTATAGCGTCTCGCCTTGGCTATGTTCAGGAACTTTTCTAATGGGTCTAAGGGCAACGTACTGTATGGAATCCAGTAATGTATCGGGACGACTAATCGAGGATTAGTCTCTTCTACTAGTTTCCACGCCTCATAAGCGTCAATAGTATAGGTACCGCCCACGGGAAGTATCAGTATATCAGCATCAGAAAATGCATCTTTCAAACCATCCGGTTTACTAATATCACCTATGTCGCCGGCATGAACAATTTTCATTTCGTTTATCTCTAATACGTAGACAGTATTTGTTCCCCGTATAGAGCCTTCATCCTTGTCATGATATGAGAGATGTCCTGTTACCTTGATATTGTCTAAGGTAAAACTACCTCTTCTACCAAGATAAATATTAGACTTAGAAGGAACATCGACTACTTCGACCGCGTTGTGATCATAGTGATCATGTGTTATCAATAGGTAGTCTGCAGTTATTCGGAAAGTCTGTATGTTGAGGCTTCCTCCGTCATGTGGATCAATGGCTATTCTTACCGATCCTGTATCGATGAGCATGAATGAGTGCCCCAACCATTCTACGCGTATTTCGTCCTTTGTCATTAGTCTTCTCCTTGATTGGTTAAACCGCGGTCATAGCTTATATAGGAATAACACGGGATATACGTTATCCTGGGATCCGAGTGGCTATCAAGTACATGGATAAAATAATAGCCACGATAGATGACCTAGAACTCGAGAACAAAAAAGTCCTACTTCGCATTGATATTAATTCTCCTATAGATAAGAATGGGGAAATTCTAGACGATACGAGGTTCAAAGCCCATATAGGTACAATTAAAGAACTCATGGAGAAAAAAGCATCCATAATTATACTAGCCCACCAAGGCCGTCCATTTTCCTCCGACTATACTCGTCTTAAAAAACACGCTGAGCTACTCTCAAACCTTCTTGGAGAAAAAGTCACCTATATTCCAGACGTAATCGGCCCACACGCCAAACAAGTTATCTCAGAGCTTAAACCAGGAGAAATAGTACTCCTAGATAATACAAGGCTCCACGCAGAAGACGCAATCGAGGCCTCGCTAGAAGACCAGGCGTCAACAATACTTGCCAAGGAGCTTTCAAAACAGGCAGATTTCTACATAAACGATGCATTCGCAGTATCCCATAGGAGACAAGCCACAGTCATAGGCATACCCCAGCTAGTTCCAGCGGCAGCGGGACGATTATTAGAAAAAGAAATCAGGGTTCTAAGCAGAGCGATCTCAACAGATGAAAAGCCAAAAGTCTTCGTTCTTGGTGGAGCGAAACTGAAAGATACCGTTAGAATTATTGAGTATTTGATAAAATCAGGTGCGGCAGACGAAATACTTACAACGGGCCTAGTAGGACTGCTATTTCTTATGGTTTCAGGTAGAGACGTTGGAAAAGCTGCAAGAATTATTGATAAGAAAGCTGATGAGAAGACCATGAGTCTCGCAAGAAAACTTATAGCTGAAAACGTGAATATCCGAGTGCCCTTAGACTTTATCTCGGAAACAAACGAGGGTCTTGATATTGTACCAGCTAACAGGATAATAGGGGCCCCGATGGATATAGGGCCTTCAACAGTAGAGTACTACACCTACAAGATGAGGAATGCGAAGATAATAGTTATGAGGGGGCCGGCAGGCGTAATAGAAGATCCTAGATTTAGACGTGGTACAAAGGAGCTAGTGGAATATGCATTAACTAAGACGAGCGCCTTTACGATTTTTGGCGGAGGACACTTCAACGCTATACTCTCAGCATTATCAGAGGACGCAAAGAGAAGAGTAGGACATATTAGTACGGGCGGAGGGGCACTTCTATATTTCTTATCTGGTAGAATATTACCCGGCCTAGAAGCCCTATCAATCTCATACGAAAAATTCTTCAAGGGGTGAGGGAGGAATGAAGGCAAAAGTAGTGATAAACGGATATGGAACTATAGGGAAGCGTGTAGCAGACGCGGTGTCGATACAAGACGACATGGAAATCATAGGCGTGGTAAAGAAATCACCCGATTACGGCGCATTATTAGCAGTAAAGAAAGGTTATCCTCTCTATGCCCCGGACGAAGAGGCCTTGAAGGCCTTCGAAGAAGCCGGCATCAAAGTAAAGGGAACTCTACACGAGATACTTTCACACGCCGATGTAGTAATAGACTCGACTCCAGGCGGAGTAGGGAAAAAGAACAAACCAATCTATGATAGGTACAGCGGGTTAAAACAGATTTATCAAGGAGGAGAAAAACCTGATGTAGCAGAGAAATCCTTTAGCACTCTCTGCAACTATGAAGAAGCACTAGGAGCAAATAGTCTAAGGGTAGTATCATGTAACACTACTGGACTTCTCAGGCTACTCTGTACACTAAGAAAAGTTGCACCTATCGAGCATGTAAGAGCGGTAATGATAAGGAGAGCAGCCGATCCGAGAGAAATAAAGAAAGGTCCGATAAACTCAATTGTTCTGAATCCAGTTAAGCTACCCTCTCATCATGCAAGGGACGTGAATAGCGTTGTTCCCGATATAAACATAGTTACTGCCGCTGTAGTTGTTCCAACAACGCTAATGCATGTCCACCAGGTAACAGTAAGGTTCAAGGAAAGGACGACACTTGAAGAAATAATTGAAGCGCTGATCAATGCACCTAGAATCATGCTCGTCGATACAGGCAGGACCGGTATAAAGAGCACAGCTCAACTGATTGAGGTTGCAAGGGATATGAGGCCTAGAAATGATATACCGGAGCTCGTCGTCTTCAGTGACTCTATCGCGCTTCTGGACGGCATCGAGCTAATGTTGTTCCAGGCAGTCCACCAGGAATCAATAGTAGTCCCAGAGAATGTTGATGCTGTAAGAGCAGTTATGAAGCTCGCTAAGACAGCGGAGGAAACCATAGAGAAGTCGGACAAGTCTCTAGGACTCCGGAGAGACTTCTTCTACTAGACGATGCTTAATTTTTGTCCCACCACAAGGACACAATTTATTCTTTGTGATTAATATATGACTAGTTTAAACAAAATATTATATGATCATATATGAAAATATACTTGATAGGACAAATAATTCATAAGGCGTTGCAAGATGGTTGACGCGTCAAAATTCGCGGCGGATAGACTTATTTATTTTAAGGCCTCAGAGATAAGAGAACTCCTTAAGCTTACAGAAGGACGAGAGATTATTAGTCTGGCAGGAGGCCTCCCTGATCCTCGAGTATTCAAGAAAGAGATGTTAGCCGAGATAGCTAGGGAGGTTATAATTGAGCAGGGAGAGAAGGCTCTCCAGTACTCTCCAACATTAGGGGTTACATCCTTCAGGAAAGAACTATTAGAGTTCGAGAGAAGGCATGGTCTAACTATTAGAGATACTGATGACGTAATAGTTACCGTTGGGAGCGAAGAGTCATTGTACATAATCACTCGAGCATTAATTAACCCCGGAGATATCGTGATCGTGGAAGAGCCAACATATCTCGCGGCAATAAACGTATTTAGACAGTATGAGGCTCAGATGATAGGTATTCCAATCGACGAGTATGGAATGAAAACCGATATACTTGAAGAAAAGCTAAAGCAGTTGAAGGCTGAAGGCAGGCTACCTAAACTAGTATACTCTGTCCCCACTGCCCAGAACCCAAGTGGAGTAACAATGAGCAATGATAGGAGAAAGCACCTAGTAGAGCTAGCCTCGGAATATGATTTCTTAATAATAGAAGATGATCCGTACAGCTTCTTCCTATTCGAGGACGTTGACTTTACATTCATAAAGAACTATGATAAGGAAGGCAGAGTACTCTACGTATCAACACTCAGCAAGATACTCTCTCCTGGACTCAGAATAGGATGGACAATAGGTGACAAGAGCCTTATTGACCTATTTGAGCTCACAAAGCAAGCTATCGACCTCCACACACCAACACTAACGCAGTACATTGCCGAGAGAGCATTACAAAAAGGAGTAGTAGACATTACAGCGAACGAGGCACGGAACCTCTATAAGATCAAGAGAGACGTCATGCTGGCAACACTAGAGGAAGAACTCTCAGACTATGCAACCTGGATAAAGCCAATAGGCGGCATGTTTACAATGGTCATACTAAAAGACGAGACTATAGACACTAAAGAACTCCTACTAAAGGCGTTAGACGAAGGAGTAGCCTACGTGCCCGGTAAGAGCTTCTATGTAAGCGACAAAGGAAAGAATACAATGAGACTAAACTTTAGCTATCCAACACCAGAACAAATAGAGAAAGGCATCAGAATACTCTCAAAGGTAATACGGGCACATGTAAAAGCTCTAGCTAGATAGGCATGTTAGTATTAATAAGCGGTTAAGCTATCTTTTTCCAGCTTCTCTCCTTATAATACTATGGTAATACCGATTATATTGTATCGGTGCAGTAAATGCAGGTATTCAACCACGTTATCAGTAAAAGAACCCGGAGAAGAATAGTAGAAATCCTAGCCGCCACACGGAGCATGAGAGGACTTGCAGAAGAAATAGGAGTATCTCCAGCAGCAATACATAAGTATATCACGGGAAAAACGCATCCCAGCGACGAAGTAGTAAAGAGAATGATCGAGCTAGCCGACTACGAAGAGACTAGAAAAATAGCAGAAGCAATCCTCGACGATCTATCTACTGCACTAGACGAATTCATATTATGGGCCCTCGAAAAAGACGTGTTAACCAATAGAGATCTAGATAGGCTAGAAGCATCGATAAACAAAGCACGACTCGTTCTCAGGGGAAGAGGCAGACTAAAACTACTAGCCTAACGCTCCCTAAGCCTTATCATGCCCCACTTCTCGGCGGCTTCAATAGCCCAGCTAGCCAATAATCCAGCAAGTATCTCGACTGCAGAATCCTCGTCGACATTCACGCCATATCTCCTTAGTGCTTTGACAGCATGTTCCGGGGAAATCCTCTCTTTAAAAGATTCTTTGAGAGACTCAAGAATATCATATACATTGCTAGAGTTCTGTGCAAGTTCTGCAACTTTCCTATAATCATCCTCGTTCAACGTACTTTTTTCTAAGAGCTCCTCTTCTCCAGACTCTTTCAGCTCCTTCCAGTAATAGTACAATGGCTTATACGATGATGCGAGCTTGCCCGAGGCAAAGGGAGGCATCCATTTTTCAGGATCACTCATTATTTAATCACTCTCCTTATACCATAGAGACTAGGGATCAAGTAAAGAAATAGACTCTTTCGAGTCCCTCAGCAGTGGCCTCAAATAGACTGAAAAGGTGAGTTAGTTGGACGTATTCGTGCTTGATACTACTGCCATAACTGAAGCACGATTAAGAAAGTACTTTGAAGTCAAGACACTAGAAGAAGTAGTAGAGAAAATAGCCAGCATCCTAATGAAAGCTAGACTATCATTAAATGCCCGCTTCTATATGACTCCAAACACTTGGAGCGAACTCCGTCGGATATTAATAGGATCCAATGTGAGGCTTGACCTGATCCATGATTTATCTACATGGATAACCATAAAAGCCCCCGACAAGCTATCCATGCAGATACCTGCAAGCGTATTCTCAGAGTATGTCTCGGACATAAGAAGACGATTCTATAAAGGATTAAGGGTAGCCGAGACAGTTGTTAGGAAAGTCGCTCGAGACTGTGAAGGAGACGAAGAATGTATTGGGATTGCAATCAAAGGACTTAGGGAGAAGTATAGAGAGGCGACAAGAAAAGGATTAGTTGATAGCGTTGAGGATCTAGACACCATACTGCTAGCATTAGAGCTTAAGGGTATTATTGTGACAAGTGATTATGGGATCAGAAAACTGGGAGAACAACTAGGGATAATAGTTGTTGACCCAGAGGACTTCGTTATCATGATAGAACGCATGCTTAAAGGTCTTACAAGCATGGAAACATAATGATAGTTCTCTAAGGAGAATTATAAAAAACCCATTACTCTATCAGAGAATTATGGGCGTGCGCCGCCGTAGCTCAGCCCGGTAGAGCGCCGGCCTCGTAGCGGTCGGCACATAGACTCCGAAGTCGCGAGAAAGCCGGTGGTCGCGGGTTCGAATCCCGCCGGCGGCTCCAATACTATACG
>CAYROE010000008.1:0-27554 GCA_964425855.1 uncultured Desulfurococcales archaeon
ATGGATGCTATGGATATTTCATGAAGGTTAAGTCAATGAAGCTCCGTATAGCTGAACTGGTAGTCCAGTCGGGGGCGTTGCTTTACGGATATACGGTTTCTACGGAAAATGGTTTTCGTAGTATATAAATGTTAATGGAAAAATTCTTAACTAATCCTTAAATAAGAGGACGTTTTATAATATAACATAGATGGTGATAACAGACTTGACTCATCCTTTCGAGCTAACTCTTAATACAAGAGTTAGCGATATCTACAGTCCTAATTTGCTTAAACTGTCTCTAGATGAGAAGGTTACAAGTGCTAGGAAACTATTCAGAGATTCCAGGCAGAGGATCGCACTGGTAGTTGATAGATATGATAAATTACAGGGAGTAGTTACTAGAGGTGACATACTTGTTGTTACAAGCTCAAAAAGTACTGCTCTAATAAAAGATGTAATGAGTCCTCCACTAGTTACCACTACACCAGATGAACGTGTATCAGCTATACTACCGAGAATGCTTCGTGTAGACGAGTGGTATGTTCCTGTGACACAGAATGGAAAAGCTGTTGGGGTCCTCGGTCTCGAGCACATTATACAGCGTATGCTCGACGAGAACAAGGAATATCTTGAAACAGTTAGAGTTGAGACAATAATGTCAAAAGATGTAGTAAGCGTTGAGTGGAATGATCATGTTAACCGAGTATGGGACAAGATGGTCGAGTACAAGTATGCTGGATTACCCGTCGTAGACGAGAAAGGGAGGCTTGTCGGGATCATTACCCAGTATGATCTGTTGGCTAGAGGCGTCCGGATATCATTAGAATCGAGCAGTGGTCCGACTAGGCTAGCAAAGATACGTGAGGTCATGACTTCAAACGTTGTTTACATATATCCTTGGGATACCGTAGAGAAGGCCGCTACCGTTATGGTGTCCAAGGGATTCGGCCGATTGCCCGTCGTGAGTGATGCGGAGCGTCGAATACTCATAGGGATTGTGGATAGGGAGGACATAGTCCGTATACTTGTGGGGTGAGAAACATGTCCAGAAGAGGAAGAGGAGTTCCGAGGAGGCCTCCTATAAGGAAAGTCTCCTCAAGTAGGATCAGGAGATATGTTCCTAGAGCACCTATAACTGTTCCAAGGCCTGAAGGGATACGATATATTAGGGCTGATGGAACCCCGAATTGGAGCCAGCTACTCAGGATACCTGAAGGCGAAGTAAAACGATTGGCTAGCACGCCTGCGATTACAGTTTCGAACAGCGGAAATATCCTTGAGGCACTTGAGGTCGCGACAAAACATAGAGTTAGGGGGCTACCAGTAACTCGTGCAGGGAGCAATACTTTAGCCGGAATAGTTACTGCCCTTGACCTTGTAAACTATCTCGGAGGGGGAGAATACTACAACATTGTGGTGAACAGGTATAAGAGGAACATTTACAATGCTCTACGGGACGAGAAGATAACTAGTATTGCAAATCCCACACCGGTATTTGTCTCAGTAAAAGATAATGTCGATGATGTTATTAAGCTAATCATAAGTACAGGCATAGGCCTCATACCAGTTCTATGGGATGATGGAACAGTGTATGGAGTCATAACGGAACATGACATAGTCAAGCACTTCTCATCATCGAACATAGGAGTAACAACTGGAGAAGTAGCAACAAGAAGCATAATTACGACAAATATAGAATCCACAGTCAAGGAAGCCGCACAAACAATGATTAGACACGGGTTCCGAAGATTACCAGTATTAGCATCCGATGGAGAGAGCATCAAGGGAATGATAACAGCCAAGGACATCGTATACTTCTTCGGAAGCCATGAGGCATTCAAATACCTTGAGTCGACTGATATTGAAGAGGTTCTCGCCACACCCGTCTATGAGATTATGACACCGGAATTCTACACTGTTAAAGACGATATTGATGTAGGAGAAGCTGCAAAGTACATGATGGAATATGAGACGAGCAGCCTACTTGTCGTAGACGAAGAAGATAACATTATAGGAATAATAACGGAAAGGGACGTCCTAACCGCCGTTCTCTTATCGCAGACAATTTAGTATGGGGAGGTGTTTATAATTGGCTCCAAGAGTCTCGTCTTACATGCAGGATACCGTCTATATTATTAGGCCAACCGATAGCTTGGCAAGAGCAAGAAACCTAATGCTTAGAAGAGGGATAGGGAGACTCGTCGTAATAGACGATAATGAGCGCCCAATAGGCATACTGACAATAACTGATCTTACTAATGCACTACTAGGCCACTATTATTCCAGACCTCTAGACGCTATACCCGTCGAGAAAGCAATGTCGAAGAATATAATAACAATAGAGCCTACCAAGAGTATAAAGACCGCTGCCCAGCTTATGCTAAGATTCAAGATAGGAGGCCTACCAGTAGTCGATCCTACTGGAAGACTCATGGGTATAATTACTAGGACGGACATAGTTAAAGCCTATGCAGATAGATTTACTAATAAACATACGGTGGAAGAGCTTATGCGTCCAGCGTTTGCTGTCGCGAATAGGGGACACAGCATCTATTATCTTTCGAAGCTTATACATATGGATCCAGCCGGGAAAATAATTGTTGTCGACAAGAACAATAAGCCCATAGGAGTAATAACTAAGCGAGACTTAGCATTCGTAACAATACCTCCGGCAAAACGAGCTTCAAGAGGAAAGGATAGATACGTGAAGATCAAAGTGATCGACGTGTATAGAGATAAGATAGTCCCCAGTAGGATATACCTTGTTCCAACAGCAGAAGATATCATGACTCCCGATCCAGTAACGATAACCAAGGATAAAGATGCCGCTGAAGCCGCCAGGCTTATGGTTATGGAGGAAATAGGAGTACTACCGGTCGTCGACGAGGACGGTTCCTTGGAAGGAGTGTTGTCTAAGAGAGAGATCTTGCTGGCTGTTGCACGGAGTTAGCCCACTATAGCCTCAACATATTTCTTTGCATCGAATTTTTCTATGTCGCTGTAGTCTTGTCCTGTACCAATATACAGTATTGGTTTCTTTATAGTGTATACCACTGATACAGCGGTACCGCCCTTTACATCCGCATCTGTTTTTGTCAGTATAACTCCGTCTACTCCTATCTCCTCGTTGAATATCTTAGCCTGTTCCACTGCGTCATTACCCGTTAAACTATCTACTACTAGGATCTTTAGGTCGGGTTTCGCCACCCTAACTATTTTCCTCAGCTCACCCATCAGATCATAGTCTACGTGCATCCTACCAGCAGTATCTACAAGCACTATACGATAGCCCTTGGACTCAGCATGACTAATAGCGTCATGCGCTACGCTAGCAGGGTCTGAACCATAGCGCCCTCTGATTATTGGTACTCCTATTCTTTCAGCGTGCTTTGCGAGCTGTTCTTGTGCTCCGGCTCTGAACGTGTCAGCAGCGGCTAAAACAGGTGTTATTCCATGGTTCTTCAGCATATATGCTATCTTGGCAATAGTAGTAGTTTTACCAACGCCGTTCACGCCAAGAAATAGAACTACGAGAGGCCTTCTTCTCTTGACCTGTGCCATTTCTAGGATGTCTGGGGACTCTATTTCTAGTATCTCGAGGAGTTTCTCGCGGAACGCTTCTTTGACGATACGGTCGATATCTTCTCCTCTCTTTACCTTGGCGCCCACCAGCCTATTTTTAACGTGTTCGACTATCTCTTCGGCGACTTCATAAGCCACGTCTGCTTCTATTAAAGACATCAATAGCTCGTCTAATACGTCTGAGATATCAACTTCTTTTATCTCCTTGTAGGCTATCTTCTCTCCTACACTTGTCTTTATGAGCGATGCTGTTTTCGAAACCGCTTTCCTTAGCCTGTCAAATACCAAATCTCTTTCCCCGATCACGGAGTTGGCCTATTAGAGAAAATAATAGTCTCTTACCAGAATGTACTAAATAACCTCACAGATAGTTCTACTCTACTTTCTAGAACTTACAATTAGAAAAATCCCCTTATCTACTCCTGATCTCTTGTACGACCTTTGACAAATCTTTATCATTAACCAGTTCAATTAGCTTTATTTAGACTGCTGAGCTTGCTTAGGTTGTTGTGCTGCGACGGCTAACTGTTGGAGCAGTGATTCTAATGATTCAAGTGCTTTGAGTGTTTCATCATATTCTCTCATGAGGAATTGAACCTGTTTCTCCAGTGAATCTGCTCGTTTTTCTAGGATATCTATTGCTTTTTCTACTGGTACTTTGGCGTATATGTTTCCTCCCAGTTTGACTAGTATTTTCTCTTTGTTAGTAGGCTTAACCATAATCATTCCATTGTAATCGGGATCTGTTGGTGCTAGTATCTCGTCTGATTCAAGGGATCTAGCTGTATCTATCGCTCTCCTTACATTTATCCTGGCTTGTTCTAGTTGCGTTATAGTTGTCTGGAGAGCTGCCAATCTCTCTCTCAATGCCTGGGCTTGTGCTAGTAGTGCGGCCGGGTCTACGCGTAGTTGTTGTGCCATTAAGCTTTCACCCATTTGTCGAGCTGTGCTAGTCTGATTAGGTTTAGGTCATCTACTTCTTCTAGTGGTACTTCTTTTACTTCTGATATCTTGATATGGTATCGTTTGAGCTTGTGCCTGCTGCCAAGATCGCTATATACTTTCTCAATAGCGTGTTCAGGCTTTACTGCTCTCACGTATATCTCGAACTTCCTCCATTCTGGGAATTTGTCATGTGAGATCATCATTTTTCCAATGACCTTGAATATCTTTACTTCACTCATTTACACCACCTCCGAGAGCCATCTGGATCCTCGCGATCTCGGGGCCCCTGGTTTCTCCGCCTACTAGGGCCCCATAACTATTCGCGACTATTCCAGTTCTTACGAAGGAAACACCAAAGTTTACAGTTCCTGTTAAGACTGGGACTTTAAATAATTCTTCGAGGAACTTGACCTCTTCCTCTGTCGCGTCCGGATGTACTAGGCCTCCTTTGTTGGTTACGACCAGGACACTTCCTACTGTTGTAATTCCTGCTATTGGCCTGGCTACTGCCTCGACGCCGAGGATGTCTTGAATAACCCTAATGCTTTCTTTCTCTAGCGAGGGATAAACGAGGGCCGCTTTATCGTTTGCGGCTACTAGGTTTCCTACTGCATTGTTCTTTGATGGTAGCACTTCTATGTTGATGTCTAGTTCTTTCTTTAGTTTTGTTATTTCATCGTCTCTTACTGTTGATCCGAGGAGCAATCCGTTGCTGTTCCCGGCGACTAGGACTCCGATTAGCCTGCTCCCGCCTACTTGTGCCTCGACCATGTCGACTTGGAGTATCTCTGATATTATTTCTTTTTCCTTCTGCTCCAATCCCTCCGGTATTATTACATATTTGTCAGTTGCATAGAGATACACTCCTATGTTAGAGTTGCCCATCAGGTTGAGTAGTGCAACATCGAATTTCGCCAATTCTCATCACACTCTCTTATTCTCCTGTTCTCCTTCAAGCCTATTGTACCAGATGCTTATAGTAGTGATATTGTCTAATCTCGTGAATTATTGTTTGGCAGTAGACTTGGGCGTATACGGTCCGGGCTTGAGTGATTTGTCTGCTAGTCTTACTCTCGCCACGGTTATCTTCTTTTCTTCTTCTGATTCTTCCTCTGACTCTTCTTCGTAGACCGTGACCACTACCTTGATTCTTCTCGGTGGCTTCTCCCTGCTCCTGCTCCAGATATAGTTATTTACGTCATTGTATATGACTACCTTGTCCGCCTTAGTGTGTCTTTTTACAAATTCCCTAACAAGTTTGACTGAACGGTCTGCTCTATTTGTTCTCCTACCCCAGTAGACCCGTGCGAGCGGTATGACGTATACGAATCCCTTTACAAACTTCTTTTTCTTATCATCTGCCACTAGCCTTCACCTTTCTCCTCTTGTTCAACTGTTTACCACTACTTCTTAAGTTTGCTTACTCTCCAGTGCCGTCTCTTCGGGTTCATTGTAAACCTTCTCATTGTCTTTATAATAACCCATGCTGGCACGGCACTATTGCTTTTCGTTGCCTTCGCCAGCCTTAGCTTCCTTCCTAGAGGCTTGTTCCGCGCCATCTACACCACCTCTCTCCATCTAGTACCTCTACTTCCTCTTGAACTTTATCTGGAAACTACGCCTAGTTCGACTGTCGAGCTCGAGTAATAAAGCTTTAACCTGTTCGTCCGTGACAGGAGGCACTAGCCTCCCAACCTGTACAAGTTGAATTATGGCATCTTCCGCAGCTTTAGCTAGTTCGGGCTTAACGAGTTTGAGATTTGCAAGTCTTTCCCTGGCTTTCTCTGTTAGAATTCCTCTTAGAACAGCCTGTCTACGTGCTTCCATTTCGGCCTCGAGCTTCTTGCGTTGTTCTTCTGCCTCAAGTTGTTTTCTCAGCTCCATTAATTTCCTCATTCTTAATTCTTCTAGTTCCTTGTCGTCGTATGACACAGCAAACTCACCGTTTTTAGAAGTGTATACTTTAGGAATAATAGTATATTCGTCTCTTCCTAACGCCGACCTGAACAGCAGGAATTTCTTGGCGAATATAAGGTATTACCCCTCTGGCTACTTTATGCTGAGCCCGAGAAGATAAGATAGGAGTTGTGAAGAGGGGCTACTCATATATTTTTAGTTCAGGGCGTTTCTCTACGAGTCTCTTGAAGATCTCTTTAGCGGTTTTATCTAGGAGGCTTCTGCCTGCTGGCGTAAGTGTTCTTCCTTTCCGGGGGACTCTCCTCACCAGACCTGCCTTTTCTAGCTGTTGTAGTATTTTTCTTGGAATACTTCCAGACCCCTTCCTGAAGTGCTCTGGAGCGCTGCCCCTGTTTTGGCGTCCACCGTATATAGTTCTGAATGTCTCGATTCCTATTGGCTCAGGCGATTTATAGAGTTTCCTTAGTATAGATGCTGCCCTTATATACCACCAGTCTGGGTCCTCTGGTGGCTTCTCTTTGTGAACACCTGTTTTCGCATAATATGCCCATGCAGGTGGTTTAATGTATTCTCCGTACTGTTCCTTTAGTATTTTTGCAAGTTCTTTGATTAACTCGTCCGCTGGAACCTCAAGCGCTGTTACCATGTTTTCTCATCCCCAGTCCTAGACGGCGAGGTATCGGAATTTATATTCTATTTGGAGTCCTTCCGTCCAGCCTTGTATAGGACGAAGGTACGACCCCTTATACCCATCAATCGAGCACCTGTCTTTTCTGCTACGAGTCTTGCTATGCTTCTCCGATCAAGGCCCTTGCCCTCGTCAATGCCTGTCCGCAGTATCTTGACTTTGACGACTCCCTTTGTCTTTAGTCGGGTCCTGATTTCCTCGATTACACCGGGCGTTACACCGTTCTTTCCAATGATAACATCTGGACTAGAGTGGTGTGCTTTCTTGACTTTTTCTCTTATGCTCTCCGTCATTCTTTCTCCCCTTTTTATACGGATACCTGTGTATCCAACCGCATCTAGCACAGGTAATAACAATATATGAGAATCTCCCTTGTGTTCTAAGCCTTACACGTGACGTTATTCCTGGTATGAGTGGAAGGCCGCAGTTCTTACATAGGCTTCGCTTGATATCTCTTGGAAGCCTGGTTCCCGTCTCCTTTGATAGTTTTTTGAGGTAGTTTCCTAGGTTTGCCGCGTAATCATGTCTTCCTTTTTCTGCTTCTTGTGCTGCCAGCTTATAGAGATACTGTATTCGTTGCCTTACAAGGTCACGGTATATTCTTAATATTTTCTTCCTATACTGTCTCTTCCTCAACTTTCTTCAACTGCCTCCTGTAGAATTCGAATAGTTCCTGTTCGGTCGTCGCATCCTCGGGGCTCTTATCTGGTCTCCACCGTATAAACCTTGGGAACCTTATAGAGATTCCTACTCCGGACTTTACCTGTCCGAGGCAACAAGTATGAAGCGGTGATAATGTTAGCTCTGCTCCTAGGATCTCCGCTACGTAATACGGCTCTATCCATACGTCAGGAGTAATCCTTGAGTCTACTCTTGGATGTTTATGCGGGATAATATGAGGTTTCAGCATATCCTGCATCTTCTCAAGATCTTCATCAGTGAAGCCTGTTGCAACCTTGCAGACCGTTCTAAAAACGTCTTTCTCCGGGTTATACGCGGCCATCAGTAGGCTACTGAGCTTCCCGCCCCGTTTTCCTTTTCCATAGAAGGCCCCGACAACAACTAGGTCTACGGTGTCAGTCATCTCGCTCTTATAGTCTTTCTTAAGCTTGACCCATAGCCATCCTCTAATACCTGCACGATAAATGCTGCCTTCGTGTACCGCCTTTACCATTACTCCTTCTGAGCCGTCTTCTATTGCTTTTAGGAAAAAGTTCCATAATTCGTCTGGATCACTTGTTTCGATGTATTGGGCTATTGTGAAGGTTTCGCCTGGTTCTATGACTTCGAGTAGATTTTGTCTCCGGATAGGAAGTATTTTTGCAGTGAGATCCTCTCCGTCTCTGTAGAGGATATCAAAGAGGAATACGGCGACGGGCACCTCTTTCATTATCTTATGAATGTCGTGTTTCCTCTTTCTCTGCATTAGAACCTGGAATGGCTGTAGCTCAAGAGTATCTGGATCTATGGCTACTATTTCTCCCTCGAGTATTGCTTCTTCTGCCTTGACGTGTTTTTTCACCATCTCAACTACGTCTGGATACATTCTGGTTATGTTCTCAAGCCTTCTCGAGAAGATCCATATTTTTTCTGCTTGCTTGTGGATTTGTCCTCTTTCTCCGTCATACTTGTATTCTACTATTGCCCTGCCTCCAACCTTTCGCAGGATCTCATGGGGATCTTTCCCCCTCTCTGCTAGCATGGGTCTAATTGGTACTCCGACTACTGGGTGTATGTCTTTGAGAGAATCCATTCCTTTCTCTGCTAAGAGCCTCGCGATGTATCCTAGGTCTGCCCGGAGATTATAGGCCCGCTCAATTATCTCGCGTGCATGGACTCCTCCCCCATAGATCGATGCGAGTGCATCCATTACGGTAGCATCTCCTATGCCTACCCTAAGTCTTCCCTCTACAAACCTGACTATGTAGCGTGCCTCTAGGGGCTCCGCATCGCTCAGCAGTCCTGCAAGGAGTCTTAGCTTGAGGTCGCGGCTGTTCTCTCCTTGTGCATAGGCGATCCTCATCAATGTATTGTATACTCGTGATATGGTTAAGGGCTCGACTTCTTCTTCCATAAACGCTAGAAGACCCGCTTGTCTTCCCTTAGTCTTCTCCCTGTACCTAATAGCCAGTTGTTCTGCCACTGCCCCTAGATCGCCTATTCTATGATATAGTTTAACGACCTCGGACTCTGGTACCTTATAGGCCAGAGCTATTGATTTTATCAGTAGTTTCTCTCCAACACCGAGCTCCGGTATATCTTTCCATTCGGGCCCAAGCTTTCCCTGTATAAGGTATACTAGCTTGTCTATTACAGTGGGAGGAGTCTTCTTGAATAATTTAACGAGCGTAAGAGTCAACTGTGTTCTACTAGATATCCTCTCCATTACGCTGAATGTTCTTGCTACCTCGATAAACGGGAGATCTGACCTGTTATCTTGGCTCATTTTCCCCGCCTCAGGAGTAGTCCTCTATTAGAGGAGCATTGATGCTCTCAAGACTCTCTTCTAGTATTTCTACCGTTTAATAATAAAGGTGACTAGACTATATTTGCTTGTAACTAGCATATCTAGAGAAGGGCTATGAAGAGACCCGGCAAGGCCGTTAGTGATGCGGGTAAACCCTGGTTACCGAGCCCCACGCATCGTGGTAATAACATAGAGTTATCCTTCTTCCTCTGAACCTGTCTTGTCTTTCCTAGCTTTGTATAGCTGGTATAATAACTCGATTGCATACTTGAGTGTAGCCTTCGATTTAAGTAAGTCCAGTGTAGTTGTAAGATTAGTGATCCTGATCTCAGCAACCGATCCATCAGGCTTAGTCCTCACGATAAGAGATGCTCTATCATCTGGCTCTATGCCTTCTCTAGCCTGTTTATCTTGTATTTCCTCGACAAACGCCTGTAGATACTCTTCTATATCGGAAGGCATGCCGGTCGAAAACTTTGGGACGGCTCTTACATAACCTTCCCCTCTAAATACCTTTGCAATAAGCTTCTTTCCGATCTTTACGTCCTCGACCTTCTCTGAAGGATTCACTTCCGGCTCTGAATAACCCTGCTCGACTATAGCTAGGAGTGTCTTGAACATCTTGAGTTCTTCTTCAAGTAGGCTTATCTTTTGTTTTATCCACTCTAGTAGCTCGTCCTTAGCAGCATACTCTTCTTTTTCTTTAATAGTGCTCAATACTTCGACACCCAGAAGAAATATTATGTGTTTTTTTGCTTAGACCGTAATACCTGCTAATACCTAAGTAATACCTAGAGTGATCCCGGATCCGGATTCTTCATGAGTTCCTTAATATTGTCGGGTATTTTATCTTGGTATTCTTTGAAGAATTTCCGGTAGAGTTTTAGATCTCGATACTTGTCGTCGAGCATTACAGGTATCCTGTTAATTATAGGGTACCAGCGTCCACAGCTTGTACATATAATAAGTCCTGTTATTATTCGTTTCCTGGCACACTTCTTGCATTCTTCAATGGATACCTCTGAGGCAGGTTTTCTATATAGGCCACAGTAATCCCTACATCGTACTTTTTCTACATCTATAGTTGTATCTTCTTCGACTTCATGTATTGGATATAGCACCAGCTTTTCTCCGTATGCCTTGCATACGGGACATGCAAGGACGTCTAGGAAATACCATTTCATTTCTGGCTACCTCTTCTTACATTCATCTACTATATTGCGGGCTTTCCTGACAATGTAGTCAACTTTCTCCTTTGTCCGTGCTTCCGCCATTATTCTCACTACGGGTTCTGTTCCGCTAGGCCTTACGAGCAACCAGAAGTCGTCCCCTATTACTTTTACACCGTCTATCGTGACGAGTCTATACTGCATGAATGCTTCTGCTGTCTTTTCTACTGCGCATAGTGCTTCTTCTCTCGACGCCGGTATCTTTGTCTTGATCGTATAATAAACTGGTAGTCCGTCGACTAGGGAGGAAAGCTTTGTGTTGTATTCTGCTAGCATTTCTAATAGTAGTGCTGTCTTCATCGCCCCGTCTCTCACTATTTGATGAGGCGTGTGCATATAGCCTCCGTTCTCTTCGAAGCCGGATATTGCGCCTCCATCTCTGATTATCATATGCGATATTGTGACGCTCCCCACAGGAGTCCATACGACCTCGATCCCCCGGGGCTTTAGATAATCCTCTACTACTATACTACTCGACACACCGGTGTAGACGCGTCTCGGGAGCTCTGGATGTTTCTCTGCAACGTAGGCTGATAGGAGTGCCCCGTCCCTGTCTCCCCAGAGTACTCTACCTTTATCGTCTCCCACTATCGCTCTGTCAGCGTCTCCGTCATGGCCAATTATGAGGTCTGCTGAGATTTCGCGGAGTAGAGCTATAGCCGGTTTCAGAGTAATAGGTGAGGGCTCTGGCTCTCTTCCAGGAAATATGGGGTCTAGGTTGCAGTTTAAGCTAGCGTACTTGACGCCGAGGCGTGAAAGTACTTTTGGCGTTACAAGTGAACCTACACTGTTGGCACAGTCTATTACTACTTTGAATCCGGCTCTTGCAATCTTCTCTTTATCGACCTGTGATACAATGGCTTCTACATAGTTCTCGATGGCATCGGCTCTAAAGAGTGGATCGATAACGTATGAGCGCCATTCTAGTCTGGAGGCATGGTTCTGGAAGTAGTACGATTCTATTATCTCCTCGTCCTCGTGGGGAATCTCTACGCCATTCCCGGCTATTACTTTTATACCATTATACTCTGGAGGATTATGGCTTGCAGTTATCATTACCCCTCCGTCAAATCCTAGCGTTTTAACATTGTATTGGAGACCAGGCGTCGGTATTAAATCAGCATCATAGACCTTTAACCCTTCAGCTAATAGCCCCGATATAATTGCACGTTTAATCATTGCTCCTCCGCTACGGATATCCCGTCCCACGAGTATCCGAGACCCTTTTCCAAAGTATGCTCCGATTGCTCTTCCCAGTCTCAACGCCATTTCAGGAGTGAGCTTTTCTCCTATGATTCCTCGAACTCCATCCGTACCGAATAACTTGGCCATGTCCGTTACCCCCAGCCAATTAGTCCTCTCTCCCTGGAGATATAGTTAATAGTATCGTTGATAACACTGTCGAGCTGTTTTTGTCTCTGGATAATGAGTTCTCGCGATGCATCTATTATCTCGTTCTCGTTTACTAGCTTTACCTTGAAAGAGTCCGGGTCTATTAGATCGAGGCTTCTTAGCTTGAGTTTTATCCCCGTTATATCGTTGGAAACTACGAATCCTGGCATTCTCTTCCTTAAGCTGTCCTCGTCGCACCCACACATAAAGTTTAATGGGGCTATAACGATTGTGTCTACGCCCAGCATTTCGCCCGTCGTGAGTGCACCAAGCAGACCGGTCTCCGTCACTATTCTTGCAGTAGTCGTTGTACCGAGCGCGAATCCCAGTATCATGTCTGCTTGTTCTATCGCCCATGCGAGATACTCGTCTGGTATGTAGGATACGTTGACTCCGTGAGCCCTTATCTCCTTGGCGATCGTTACTCCTGCGTTCAAGGGATATTTCTTACTGACATATACTTTATGGATCTTGTATCGCAGGCTACCTATTATTCTCGCCACTGTATGAGTATGGCTCATAACAACAATTACCGCGTCGTGAGGGAGGTTCTCCGCTAACCTACTGCTTATCTGGCTAAATGTTCTGTCACTCAGCGTGAAGAACCTGGCAGTGACGCTTGCAAATGTTTCGAGCCACTTCTTAAACTCTTTTTTATTTTTTCCACTCATTATCTCCGTGAATTTCCTAATGAGTAGACAGATACTACATACGGGTCCTAGAAATGCAGCTTGCCTGCAGGCCGCGGCTATATGCGTGTACCTGTTCTCTAGATTCTTAGGGTTACTCTTGGTGAAATATTCGATTATATCTGATACAATTATGTCCGCGAGGTCTAGATAATCATAATATTCTATTTGTGCTATGTACTGGGAGATCCTTGTAGTTATATTCCTGGTACCTTTAAGGGACAATAGTCCGTGCACCTTTCATTATTAATGCCAGATGACTATTATATTATTCCCCTAGGAGGAAGGACACAGCTAGAACATGACGATGATGCAATATGATAGTGATAGGCGTCGACGAGGCGGGACGAGGCAGCCTTATTGGTGAACTAATAGTAGCAGCTGTGGCTGTGCCCGTAGATCTCTTAGAGGATCTGAAGGAGATGGGTGTAAAAGACAGCAAGCTACTCTCCCCGGGGCAGAGAGAGGAACTGTACAGGACTATTAGTAGAAGACTTGTATTCTCTGTGTCTGCTATTAAGCCGAGGGAAATAGACTATGAGAACATCAATGTATTGACATCTAACGCCCTATACATGAATTTAACAAGAATATTTCATCGTGTTGATCCTGAAAGTGTTGAGAGAATTGTAGTCGATAAGTTTGGATCAATTCCCAAGATTAAAGTGGCGGTAAGGAAGACGGGTTATCGTGGCAGGATAATAGTTGAGGAAAAGGCTGATTTTAAGTATCCAGAAGTCGCTGCTGCAAGCATTATTGCTAAGTATGTGAGGGACTCTAGGATCAGGGTACTCTCCTCTCTTTATGGAGTCCGGGGAAGCGGGTATCCTAGTGATCCTAGGACTATTGAATGGCTCCAAGAGGTACTGGCAAGGGGAAATCCACCACCGGTTATACGGTTTAGCTGGGGCACGTTAAAAGGGACTGGATACTATGTTAAGAAGAAGAAATCTCCAAGCAATGTTACCCTTGAGGACTTTCTATAAGGGTGATCCATACTGGCCTATAGTGATAACATATATTCATCATGTTTGCAGGGAAGGAGACCAGTGGCAGAGTCACTTCTTATGCTCCTAGAAAATTATAGTGTTGACGCTATAGGGGCAAGGTTCCCATTTGAATCGAAGAGGCTTGCGAATTTAGGCTTCCAGTATCTCGGAGTTGAGATGCTCGTACGCGGGTATAATGTGTATGAAGGATCGTATATTGGGCGTGTTATCTTCTCATGTAGAGGTCATTCAATTATAGCGGGGAAAGGTGATAATCGTGCACACCATATAGTAGCTCCTTCACAGCTATCACGATCCCCTCCCTATATATCGTATTCAGAGCTCGAAGAAATTGTAGGGTTTCCGCCTAGGCCGTTGTTCGTGATTGACATGGGCTTTCTAAAGATACATACTGACGAGGAGAAGGCGAGCCTCAAGATTCAGATTGCTATGGCTCTTACCAAAGTAAGAGAATACCTATGGGATAGGCACTTGGCTCTAACTAGTATCTCTCAGGGAGTGGAGGGCTGGCTTTACGATGTCACCGGGAAGAATAAAATGATTCTCGCACAAGAGAGGCCAGGAGAACTCCTCTGGTCGATGAAAATGGATAAAGTGATAATTCTTAGACCAGACGCTGATAGGGATCTTTCCTCCACCGAACTCTTAGAGGCTGACGCTTTCGTGATAGGTGGTATAGTAGACAAGATTCCTAGGCCCGGTCTAAGCAGGCTACTAGATATGAAGGTGCCCTGGGGCCAGCCTAGGAGGATCTCGTTAAGGGGCTCGATCATAGGTGTTCCAGCCCGTATCAATAGACTCGTGGAGATTCTCCTTAGAGCAAGACTCGACTTCCATGGAGACTTAGAGAAGTCCATAGTTTATACTATGACTAGGAGTGATAAAGTGAACAGGTTGTTCTATGAATTCACTAAGAAGCGTGACCTCATCGAAGGAAGTGACATATGCGAGATATATAGCCTATATAGATGGCTGAATCCTACACTTGACGATATCAGAATAGCCCTAAAGAAGGCTAAGATAGATATCAAGCTATTGGAGCCCAAAGAATGCATGTAGCGGTGTGCCGGTTTTGAAGGTTAGAATAATCGCCTCAGACAGCATGGGAGTGCGTAGTCTAGCGACAGTCGTGGAGACCGATGAAGGAGTAGTAGGAATTGATCTAGGAGCATCCTTGGCTCCTAGAAGATACGGATTACCTCCACATCCCGTGGAATTAAAACGACTAGAGGAGTCCCTCGATCATGCTAGGAAATGGATTCGTGAATCAGACATTGTCGTTATTACACATTATCACTATGATCACTATATTCGCGATGAGCCAGAACTCTATAAGGGGAAAATACTGATAGTAAAGGATCCTAAACACAATATTAACCGGAGCCAAGCTATACGGTCATATGTGTTTCTAAAGAAGCTTGGCGTCGAGCAGATAGCTAGAGAAGTATTGATTGGAGATGGTAACCGATTCAAGTTCGGCAAGCTATCTATTACTGTGTCTAGTCCTGTATGGCATGGTTATCCCGGGAGCAAGGTTGGTAGAGTCTTAATGCTACTAGTGGAGTGCTGTGGGGAGTCAATGATATATACTAGTGATGTGCAGGGACCTGCTGATCCTGAGGCCCTCGATATACTTTCTAGATGGGGAGAGAAGGGGCCTAGCGTGATTATTCTGGGCGGGCCACCGACTTATTTTGCTGGGTTCAAGGTCCCATTGAAGCATGTCGAGGCTGGTCTGAAAGGTATGGAGGAGGTAATTGTAAGAGTGAGGCCAGAGGTTTTGATCGTGGATCATCATTTATTGAGAGACCGTGACTATTCAGAAAAGATTAGCCATGTCGTAGAAGCCGCGAAATCAAGGAATGTAAGGCTTCTAACCGGTGCTGAGTACATGGGGAAGCCTGTGGACCAGCTTGAAGCTATGAGGAGGGAATTATGGAAAAGGGGATCAGGGAAAGAAGAGTGAAGGTGAAGATTATTTTTCTCGAGTCTTCTATTGAGCTGGTCCCAAAAGATATACTGGGTGAGCTTGACGTTGTAAGATCGGCTCAGAGATATGGTGTGGATCCGAGAGAGATGTTATTGGATAAGAGCCTACATTACCGGGCCATGTCCCGGTTACCGTTTAAATGGAAGCGTGGAAGACCAGACATATTGCATGTAGCGTTGCTAACGGCACTTGATTCTCCGCTTGTAGAAAAGGGTATTCTAGATGTTTACTTCCATACTGTTGAGGACAGGATTTTCCGTGTTGATCCTGTAACTAGAATTCCTAAAAGCTATGAACGGTTCAGGGGGCTAATGGCACAGCTACTTCGTATAGGACATGTACCGCCGGGCGCAAATAACCCTCTTATCTACGAGCTAGGAATCAAGATAGAGGATCTCCTAGATGATGGTTCTGAGAGAATATTATTATGGGAGGACGGTAAACTTATCGGTGTACATGAACTAGCCTCACTTATAGTGACAAGGTCTGTCTGGATCGGGATTGGTGCTTTTCCAAAGGGTGATTTTTCGAAGAGAATTCTTTCATTGTTCCCTAAAGAGAACAGGTATAGTATTGGTAGGGGGAGACAGTTTACTGCGTGGGGGACTGTCTCTAGAGTTCTCTGTGGAGTCGAACAAAAATATGGACTTATATAGGCGTGTGCTACCTCTTCCTCCTTCCTGTTCTTCTCGCAGCGATATGACCGACCTTTCTTCCTGGAGGCGTCTCTCTTGCCACTGTTGATGGATGGCTTCTGCGCTGGTGGCTTCCTCCACCGAATGGGTGGTTGATGGCGTTCATTGCGACTCCTCTTACTCTCGGCCATTTCCTGGCCTTGACCTTCCACTTGTAATAGGCGAATCCTGCCTTCATAAGAGGCTTCTCTGTTCTTCCTGCGCCCGCGGGTATTCCTATCGTTACTCTCGCATCGTTTGGTATATCTTTTTCTTTTCCGCTGGGTAGTCTAACACGTGTTTTTCCTGCGCCTCTACCTACGATCAATGCATAGCTACCTGCCTGTCTCGCTATTTTGCCTCCATCACCTGGTCTTAGCTCGATGTTGAATACCATTGTACCCTCAGGGACTTTTCCTATAGGTAGTATGTTTCCAGGAGCGGCTTCTGCTTCTGGGCCTACTTGGATGATTTGTCCTACGTATACGCCCTCGGGGGCCGGTGTCAAGAATTCTTTTCCGTTCTCTAGGACGACTCTTGCTAGTGGAACGTATCTTCCTGGATCATGGACTAGTTCAACTATTCTTCCCCTGAGGGTTTCGTTTGTTAATGGTGGATATTTGGCTGGGCCTGGGTGTATGTGTTTCTTGCTTCTATAGGTTGGTGTTCCTCTTCCTGCTCTCTGCTGTCTTAGTCGTTTACCCAATTTTCTTACCCCTCTCTCCCTGCAATTGTAGACCTATGGCTGGGTTTTTAATGTATTCCTCGAAGTTAAAGATCTTGAATTTTACAGGTATTCTATCTTTCCTTTTTACATATGCAACTCCGACAGGCAGGTACTTTAGGTCAGCGGCATCTATTCCTAGAGCCCTTATCGATTCTATGTATGTGTTTACGTGTCCCCCGAATACTATGAGTGTGCCTGTATTCTCTACTATCCTTGGAGGGAAGTCAAGAGGGGACTGCGACGCATATACTATGTATAGACCCTTGCTCCTTCCTTCACGTATACTCTCTTCAAGATACTTCTCTGCAATGCTCATGTAACGCCAGGCTTCATCGATTACAACGAGTATCTTATTCTTGTTGTTTTCCTGCAGGACGCAGTTTAACACTCTTGCTAGAGCTTCTCTCCCGTAGACACCGGCGGTCTCTCCGGATAGAACCATTACTGTCCGATCACTGCATACCCTGTCTATAGCTTCCAGTGTTTCTAGTGTCTTGATTTCCTTTATTGTTCTTGACAGTAGTCTTACGAGATCACCTTTAGGGTCAATGACTAGGATAGAGGGCTTCTTGTCTTCTTCAAACCTATAGTATAGTTGTGTGACTATCCCTGATACGAGCACTGTTTTACCTTTCCCTGTAGGACCCATCACTCCAAGATGGGTTTCAAAGTCGTCTGGCCAGAGGAGCCCCTCGAGAACCCTATACTCAGGATGATATCCTAGGATTACGAGATCGCTGCCAGTCTTCTCTAATTGTATGATTGGAATTGAAGTAGAATTTGCGGGTCCCAGCTGTGAGACAAGGGATTCGACTATGCTTCTCGATGAGCGATTGAGCCTTATACCTGTCTCCACTTCTATCATCGTCTTTAGAGCATTAGCTTTTGACTCGTCTTCGCCTTCCTCAAGCCACACGATAAGTATTGTGGATCCGGAATACGGTATGATTGCCTTAGTCACATCGCTATATAATTTCTCTAGATACTTGAGTCTTTCTAGATGCCTGACGTGGTTAGTTGCCTCATACGCTAGGCGTGCTTTCTCTATCTCTTTCTCGAGTTTTTTCAGTAGAACACTCTTCTCTTCTCTAATAAGTGTCCCTGCGACAGTAGCATTCATTCCTGCTAGCCGTATAAGTGCCGATATCCGCATTCCTAGGTATTCGGTATTCTTTGATAGTGGAAGTGGCTCGCCGACATAAACCACTGGCTTTAACCTTTTTCCCCTTATAATTATCTCATTGTTAGCTCTCTGATCGTGGACAAGTCTAGATAATATGCCGTTTGAGCCATATGGCTTCCAGTCTGAGAGATTCCTTATCATCAGTACTAATGTTGTGATAGCCATTGCTCCTAGAACTAGGTCTAAGACCCCCATATCTGGGCCCCTCGATCACTAGATGACCCTTATCGGGAACCGTTCTCTACCTCCTATTAGTCTGGCAACTCCATACGCAGTACTCGCGAGTATCAGGATGTAGAGGCTGGGAATAGTGAAGTAGTATAGTAGGAATGCCTCAATAAGATTCAAATCCATGAACGAGCCCACGATCGTTAGGAAGCTGACATAGTCGTTTGAATCCAGGCTGGGCTCACTCAAGGATTGACACTGATATGTTAACGTTATATTGTATACTCCTGCACTCTGAGCCATAAACCTCTTAGAGTAACCGTCTAGTCCCTTCCAGCTCCATGATCCCTGATAAGGGCCTTCGAGGCCAGGAGCGTTCACCAGTGTAATGCATGTATCCTGTGCTCTTACTTCAATGTATCCGTTTTCGCCGAGCTCCACTGTGGCGTGGACTGTATTATTTCCTACTATATTTTCTATGACTTTGCCATTCGTGTACGTGAGAACTCCCAGAGTACTATGGATAATATGAGGGCTCTTCAAAGTCAGGCTCCAAGCCCCGTTTTCTACATCATAGTCGCCTGGCGAGACTGGATAAGGCATCATATAGAATCTTACAGCCATAAACTCGAAAACATAATAGACGTCTATTTTTGATGGTACGGTCACAAATGTGCCTGTAGATTTACTCTGAACTGTCCCATTATCAACTATGTAGGTTGCCAGTTCATCGCCTGTTTCATAATTGTAGATGTAAAGTAGTCCTGTTTCCAAGCTCTTATTGTTAGCTGAGTATACTGTTAGGTTTGCAAGGGCGACGCCATTCTCTGTTACTAGTCCTATTCCGGGAAAGCTTGGCTGGGGATGAAGTGTTGATACAAATACTGGTAATGCTTGTAGTCCCCCGTGAAATACTAGGGAGAACGCTATTAGCCATGCTCCACTGTTCCTTGCTAATCGGAACGGTACCGCATACAGGGCTACGCCGATAACTGCTAGTAGCTTACCATACTCCTTGACTAGGTACGCAAGGCCGAATATGAATGCTTGAAGATATAATGCTGATGTAACTAGCTTATCAAATGGTGCTATTATCGACTTTAGGCCTGAGATTATTCCAAGAGGATCCGGAGCCATATATAACGCTATGATGATTGATTTGAGGGCCGTTAGAACAGAGATGACGGACTCCATCCAGGTATAAAAGAATGTCCAGGATCCACCGATTAATTGAACAAGCTTATCCAGATAGTCGAATATGTAGTAGAGTGATAAAGCAAGTATCGCGGAGACAGTGGAATCCGTGATTAGTATTGGAGCCCATCTTTTCAGTCCACTATAAGGTATTGGCAGGGCGTAGACAAGTACTCCCAGATAGAATGTCAATAGCGCTAAACGATATGCTAATATTAGGAAGTCGACTTGACCCATTATTCTCCTCCCCGAGGAAATTGATGATAACGTTCAGCTGGTGACGATATTAACTAGGTATATTATCAGGTTGAATATTGTTGAACCAATTGCTAACCAGAACGCTGCCCATACAGAGTCCTCTACCAGACTATTACCTGCTCGTTTGAGCCTCGCTATCGGTATTGGTGATCCTCTAAGCGTCCATCCTATGCTCCATGTTAAGAGGAACAGTGCCCATGCTATTGCCGTTATCTGGTTAGTTGTGTCTTGGATCAACTGGATTACATCTGCTATGGCCATATCTTGTCTCCCGTATATAATAATTACTAGGATATTTACGAGTGGGGGAGAGCTATGCGGTAATATTATCGGTGGCATGGATAGATAATAATTAAGGATTACTATGGCTCTAGAAGGTCATCTATATATTTGATTGTTAACATAACTGCTTCTTCTGTACGAATAGTTCTTGTTCCCTGGAAGGGAATACTGTTTATTATCAAGTCAAAATGATCTTTATCTAGCTCGTCCCAGACATGGCCTTCAGGACCGCCAAACACAACCAGTAGATCTCTTCCATTCAAGGATCTCCTAATAGTATCTTTATCACAAGTGCCGAGTCTACTTGTGCCGACTATAATCATCTTGTCACCATATTTCTCGATAACTTGTTTCAGTGAGGGATAAGCCTCGACCTTATATCTCCAGTAAAAACTTGGCTTCACATGCCGTAAGCGAACCGCCCCTTCTTCAATCTCTAGAATCTCTACTGTTATCACCTTGCCAGGCCTTACCCGTTTCCTGAGGGTGCCATAACCCATTTTACCTAAGTAGACCTGGCAGGAATCCCCCTCGCATTTCTCCACAAGGCCATCAATGATTATGCCTGGAGCAGGTTCTTCCGGTGCTACATGGCTAGGCGCCTGTATCGGTGGTAGAAGACCCACATATCTGAGTTCTGGTAGGAGAGGGAACAGCCTCTTTCTTAAATGTGGGGGAGTCGAGAGATATTCGAGGATTATTCTGAGAACCCTATAATCTCTTGTAGTGGCTGTGGAGTCCTTATAGATGATTGCTTTATCTATCCTAAAGATCGATAGTGTCCTTGCGATGAAACCCGTTTTCAATGTCTTGGATAGAAGCGAATTCTCGACGGAGAGAATAGACGCTGGCAAAGCAAGGAAAAACCTCTTCCCTCTCCTCGGAGGAGGCCAGCGAGAACATTCGCTCACTTGCGCCTACCCTTCTTCTTGTAGCCCTTCTTTGTCTGCTGCTCCTCTTCCGCCTTCTTTCCCTTCTCGTAGAAGAGCGTTGTCCTCTGCCTACCGCCCATAGCTTGTTCACCTTACTAGGTATCCGTATTATTAAGAGATATAAAACATAACGCATCCGTCTAGCACTAATTGGTGGCGTCTAATGGCTTTCCTATACAAAGATAAACTCGAGAATCCAGGACTAGCACTCCGCAAACTACTCAAAGAGGAGGAAATAATAGTTGCCCCGGGAGTATTCTCGCCCTCTGTGGCTCTTCTCGCCGAGTCCATGGGTTTTAGAGCAGTCTATCTTTCTGGAGCGGCTCTAACCGGACTACTAGCAATGCCGGACTTAGGAATAATCACTCTCACCGAGCTAGCAGCCGCTACAAAGTATGTTACGAGAGTTATCAGTATCCCGCTCATAGTAGATGCAGACACAGGATTCGGAGAACCCATAAACGTTCAAAGAACTATAAGGGAACTAGAAGATGCAGGAGCTGCTGCTATTCAGATAGAAGACCAGGTCCTGCCCAAGAAGTGTGGCCACCTCAAAGGTAAGACACTCGTCTCGACAGAAGACATGGTTAAGAAAATAATCGCCGCAGTAGATGCCCGTAGGAAAGACACACTCATCATAGCTAGAACAGATGCCCGAGCGATCGAGGGCCTTGAGGGTGCGATTGAGAGAGCTAAAGCATATGTAGAGGCGGGTGCCGACATTATATTCCCCGAAGCTCTTCGTAGCCTCGATGAATTCAAAGAGTTCGTACGGGCACTACCTAATATACCTATACTCGCTAATATGACAGAGTTCGGTAAGACCCCCTATCTAACCGTTGAGGAGTTTAAAACTGCTGGCGTGAAAATCGTTATCTTCCCTGTAACAAGCTTCAGGATAGCTATGGGGGCTGTTAGGAAGACCTTCGAGGTGTTAAAGTCCGAGGGAACACAGAAATCCTTGGTAGAGGGCGAAGTCAGCGTCAAAATAATGTCTCGGTGGGAGTTCTACGATCTAATCGGGTATTATTCCTATGAGGAAGTCGATAAGTCTATTGCTAGCAGAACAAGCGAGATCATGGATAGGATAAAGGAAGATAAGAAATAAAACATTACAAGCTTTTAAGCGTCTATTGGGCCCAGACAGGGCTAGGAGGAGAAAGGTACCAGTAAGCATAGATAGGACGCCATGCATACAAGGGGATAGATAATGGGAGCAAGGAAGAAAAGCGCGCCTAGAAGAGGAAGCTTAGGATTCTCGCCGAGAAAGAGAGCAAGCAGACTAGTTCCCCGTGTAAAAACTTGGCCTGAAGTTGACCTGGGAGAACCAAAGCTACTTGCATTCCTAGGATACAAGGCAGGAATGACTCATGCATACGTCATAGAGGACAAGCCTGGAAGCCCCCTCAAGGGACGAGAAGTATTCACGCCGATAACCGTAGTTGAGACACCACCAGTATACGTGTTAGCCGTGAGAGGATATGCTTACGACCCTAACAGGGGACTATACTCGGCCGGGGAGGCCTGGGTCGAACCCCCCAAAGGACTAGAACTTGAAAGGAAGATCCCTACCCTTGGAAAATACGACACCGATAAGAAACTCGCTCAGCTAGAAGAAAAACTAGAGAGCCTAAGAGAAATAAGAGTTCTCATCGCGACACAGCCAAAGCTAGTAGGTGGTTTAAGCAAGAAGAAACCAGACATACTAGAGGTCAAAATCGGGGGCGTAAACAACCTAGCAAAGATCTTCGATTACGCTAAGAACATCCTTGGAAAAGAAGTCAAAGTAAACGAGGTATTCTCGCCCGGACAACTAATAGACATCATCGCGGTCACTAAAGGAAAAGGATTCCAAGGCCCTGTCAAGAGATGGGGCGTAAAAGAGCTACCCAGATGGCACAAGCACAGGAAAGGAAGCAGAAGAATAGGAGCACGAAGCCATGGACGGGGAACCTGGTGGGAGATGCCACAAGCAGGTCAAATGGGCTTCCACCGCAGAACAGAATATAATAAACGTATACTCCTCATAGGCGAAAACGGCCACGAGATAACTCCAGCAGGAGGATTCCTCCACTACGGAGTCGTAAAGAGCCAGTATACAGTACTTGCAGGCAGTATACCGGGAGTCGTAAAAAGACCCATTGTCATGAGATACCCTGTAAGACCCCCGAGATGGTATCTTGAACTCGGTGTAGTTGAACCAAAGATCACCTACATTAGCCTAATGAGTAAGCAGGGCAACTAGCGGTGAGGTGAAAGAAGATGTACTCATACCTTGCACTCTATCTTAGGGACCCCGTATCGGTACCAGTATATAGTTGGATGGGAGAAGACGCAGGCCAAGTCGTACTACCAGACGTATTTAGAGTCCCCGTAAGAAAAGACCTCATAAAGAGAGTCTACCTAAGCGAATTCACAGCAAAACTACAGCCTAAAGGAAGGGATCCGATGGCAGGAAAAAGAACAAGTGCAAGAAGCCTAGGAGCCCACCACGGAGTATCAAGAGTACCTCGAATAAGGAACAGTATGAGGGCAGCACTAGTAAACATGGCCAGGGGCGGAAGGCTAGCACATCCCCCACGCGTAGAAAAGAAAATACATGAGAGAGTAAACAAAAAAGAGAGAATTCTAGGCACAATGAGCGCGCTAGCGGCAACCAGCATGCCCGAATTCGTACGTGCCAGAGGCCACGTATTCAATACTGAATACCTACCGGTGATAATAGAAAGCGAAGTAGAGGAGAAAGTGAAAACAGCAAAACAAGCACTAGAATTACTCGAGAAGCTAGGCCTAGCCCTCGACATAGCCAGGGCAAAGGAGAAGACGAGATGGCGTGCAGGAAAAGGAAAAATGAGAGGAAGAAGATACAAGAAGCCAAAAAGCATTCTATTCATAGTTGAAGACCACAGAAGCCCCTTCGCCAGGGCCGTCAAGGGACTGCCAGGAACCGATATAGCAACCCCTGAATCGCTAAACGTCCTGGTTCTTGCTCCAGGAGGAGAGCCTGGAAGGCTAACAGTAATTACAAGCAACGCGCTCAAGGCTCTCGGAGAAAAGTACAAGGTGATATAGGATGAACAGGATAATCCTTAGAATCCATATGAGTGAAAAAGCTCTCCGCCTAATCGAAGAGGAAAACACTCTAACCCTAATAGTAGCTAGGACAGCGTCAAAACACGATATCAAGACAGCAGTAGAAAAACTCTACAACGTCAAAGTAGAAAAAGTAAGAACAATGATAACGCCTAAAGGAGAAAAGAAAGCCTACGTAAAACTCGCGCCAGAGTACAAGGCAAGCGAGCTAGCAACGCAACTAGGACTCGTCTAAGGAAAAATTATCAAGCACCTTCTTTTCCATTATCAGTACTTCTTCCCTCTACAATCTCTATAACTTTCTCGGCAGCTTGAAGAAACGCCTTCGATGCCTCGCTATCGGGATACTCAATGAAGAATAGTTTCCCTTTGTCATTGGCTTCTCTAATCTTAGGATCTATGGGTATTCTGCCTAAGAATGGTATATTGTATTCATCGGCTAGCTCTTCTGCCGCTCCCTTTCCAAATATATAGTGTATGCTCCCATCCGGACACTTGAAATAAGACATATTCTCTATTATGCCGATAACCTTCTTGTTTAGTCTATTAGCGAACGTTATCGCTTTCTTGACAATAGCCTTTGATACTTCGCTGGGTATGGTTACTAGGATGAACCCTGTTAGATTTGGTATGAGCTGTGCTATTGTAAGTTGTTCGTCTCCTGTTCCTGGGGGGAGATCTATTAGTAGATAGTCTATGTCTCCCCAATCGGTGTAGGCTAGAAGCTCTCGTATAGCGGTAGTCTTTAACGATCCTCTCCATATGATAGGTGTATCGTCTTCTGGCAGTAATAGGCCTAGGCTAGCCAACTTTATTCCTGGAGGAATCTCAACAGGTATTATTGTTCCATCCGGCTTGGCCGGCATCCCAAATCCGGTTGGGAGACCCAGCATCTTGTGGATCGTGGGGCCATGGATGTCTCCGTCAAGCACTGCAACTCTTTTCCCGTTTAATGCAAGAGCCCCTGCTAGACTAGCCGTGACAAAGCTCTTGCCTACTCCTCCCTTATTACTGAGTATTGCTATCTTGTACTTTATCTTGCTCATTCTCTTGATGATTAGCCGTTGTTGTTCCTGGAGCTTTCTCATTCTCTCAGCGACTTGTTTGTACTCTTTGGTGCTGATCCTCCTCGCAGACATGGCTTGTACACCACTCTTATCCTAGTATTAACCGGATTTCAAGACTGTTAAAAACGACATATATAATACTTGGAGTCCTCCCGACCTAGTCTACTAGGCGGGATGAGGACTTTGCCGAGTCCAGATTCTATCTGTGAAGAGTGGTGACCTCTCCGACCGCCTCGTTTTCCGATAATGTAAATATTCTTAGCCTCTCAACTTTCGAGAGATAATGTTATACTCCTTCTCGGGCACTTACTAGTTAAGGGCCGGTGATGACCTAGGTTTTAAGAGGTGACACCAGGGCCTCGTCTCATCGGAGGGAGATGAAATAATATGATGGTGGATGATCAAGAACCCACGCCTGGAACCGGTCCCTGCTTCGAGGAGCTGGGTTTAGTCGAAAAGGAAGACGCCGTGGCTACGCATGCTCTTTTGGAGCCTCAGGAAGACAATATAGTCGATTTGCTGCTTTACTCTGATGAGGTCCTTGAAGTCTATGTTCAAGTATTCATTGGATTAGACTGTCTACACGTAATAGCTATTCACCTTAGAGGATGTGGTTCCAAAGCTGTCGAGACCCTCAAGAAATATTCTGATAAGCCTGAGTTTACAAAAATTGTGATGGAGGGAGAATGTATTGATCTAGAAGTACCACCATATCCCCGGATAAGGATAGAGAGAGCGCTTAGTCTAGTAGACTTGAAGCCTCCGCTTTCAATTCTAGCCTATAGAAGGGTGGATAAGTTTGTACTCGAAGACTAGAAGCTTAAGGTTCCGCGTTAAATCTTGGCTCGATAAAGAGGATTTCCATAGACTCCTAGAATTTTCGAGGTACTTGGGAAGAATAGAAGGATATAGTGTTTTTGAATTAGACTTTACAAAGATTAAGGCTCTCGGCTTCACGGAAGAGGACATTATAGCAGTGCTTAATGACATCCCGGGTATTGTTATAGACGATATAAAAGTAATCGAGCAGTATCTCCAGGACAGAAAAAAGGTTATTATATACTATGGAGAAGATGGCTGGATCCGTATAAGGAGCAAGGTATATTTGAAAGATATCTTGTCGGAGCTAGAAGTATATTTCCCGTACGATAGAGAGAAAAAAGAGTATAAGGCTCCCGGCCATTTCTATTCAGCTATTGTTCAGAAATTGCGGGAGAAAAACCTGCATGTTATCGATAAAATTGGGTTACTCGACAACGGATCTCTACCAAGATCAATATCCTTTAAAGGAACGCTAAGACCTTACCAAGAGAAGGCTCTGGAAGCTTGGAGAAATTCCGGTTATAGAGGGATAATATCTCTACCAACAGGAGCAGGTAAAACTGTTATCGCGATTGCCGGCATCGCGGAACTGCAGAAGCGTGCTCTCATCGTCGTATATACCAAGGAACACGTCAAACAATGGATAGATTCCATCAAAAAATTCAGTGACGCCGGAGCACTCGTAGGCGCATACTACGGTGATGAGAAACGGCTTGTCCCTATAACTGTTACAACCTACCAAACTGCGTATAGAAAACTAAGACTGTTTGCCACGCTTTTCCCCCTTGTAATCTTCGACGAGGCTCATCATCTACCAGCAGAAAAATTCAAGGCAATTTCGATCGGTCTTCCCGCACCTTATCGTCTTGGATTATCTGCCACTGTAGAGCGGGAGGACGGAAAACACGTTGAATTATTCCCTCTACTAGGAGGTATAATTTATCGAACCACTCCAGGCGAGCTAACAAGACTCGGTTATCTCGCCCCCTACGTTGTGAGACGAATAAAAGTTGATCTTCTTCCAAACGAGAAAAAAGAATATGAGATGTACAAGAGGCAGTTCAGGCTCCTTTCCAGAGGTCTATCTTTCAACGAATTGCTGGTGCGTGCCAAGAAAGGCGATCCAGAAGCTATACAGGCGATACGTATCCACGCAAAAATGAGAGATATAGTTCAATATAGTGAAGCAAAGCTGCGCAAGGCAGAAGAAATAATAAGGCAAGAGCTGAAAAAGGGATCTAAAATAATTGTATTTACACAATA
>CAYROE010000009.1:0-26982 GCA_964425855.1 uncultured Desulfurococcales archaeon
GGAAAACTAGCAAGATTCTACATAAAGAAAGGATACAAGGTAGGACTAGTAGCTGCAGATACCCATAGGCCAGGAGCCTACGAGCAGTTAAAGATGCTCGCTGAAAAGGCCGGAGCCCTATTCTATGGAGAACCCGGCGAGAAAGACGCGGTAAAAATCGCAAGGAACGGCGTACGCATCCTCAAGGAGAGGGGTGCAGAGATAATAATTGTGGACACAGCGGGCCGACACGGATACGGAGAAGAACGAAGCCTCCTAGAAGAAATGAAACAAATAAGTAATGAGATAGACCCCGACGAGGTCATCCTCGTAATAGACGCGGCAATTGGTCAAAAAGCGTACGATCTCGCGAAAAGATTCCACGAGGCGAGCCCAGTAGGCTCACTCATAGTCACGAAGCTGGATGGAACAGCCAGAGGAGGAGGCGCACTATCAGCAGTGGCAGCTACAGGTGCACAGATAAAGTTCATAGGTACAGGAGAGAAACTAGACGAGCTAGAAGTATTCAGGCCACGGCGCTTCGTGGCAAGAATCCTAGGCATGGGCGACCTAGAGACACTACTAGAAAAACTACAGGGACTAGAAGAGGCGAAACAGCTCGAGGAAGCGGCCGAGGATATACTCAGGGGCAAGATAAACATGAGGATCATATACCGCCAGCTCAAAAGCATGAGGAAAATGGGCCCCCTGAGCAAAATACTGCAAATGATACCAGGCATGGGCCTCGCAGCCCAGCTAGGCGACGAGGCGGCTAGGCTCGGAGAAGAAAAAATAGACCGCTGGCTCGCGATCATCGAGAGTATGACCTATGAAGAACTAGACAAGCCAGAGATTATCAATCGGAGACGGATGAGGAGAATAGCTCTCGGAAGCGGTACCTCTACTGAGGACGTGAAGGAGCTCCTCACATATTACAAGAACCTTCGTACAATGATGAAAAGGTTTAAACGAGACAGGAGACTTCTCAGAAAACTAGGACTAAAGTGATAAAATGACACGATCAGGACTAGACTTAGATAAGTATAGGCGCATACATTATCTGCCCAATCCCACGAGTCTCGATCAAGCCTCAGAATTCATAGCTAATACCCTACTATTAAGTCATGGTATTAGGAGAGATACAGTATCAATAGTAAAACTCAAATGCTGTCTTCTAATAGCTCCAGGTGACACTCTAAGACAGCTCCGACCAGACTACGAGACGAGGATAGGATGGATACGAGCTGTCCTAAGAGGAAGGCATCGTGGATTAGGAGCAATACTATACTCTGAAAATGCAATAATTGAAGATATCAAGTCTAGGAACATACCGTTGCTAATAGCAAGATATCACTCAGATAAGACCTGGATAGATATAGGTCTATGGCGCTATATGGCTGCCATGAGAAAAACATTAGTAATCACTTACGTAGATAATAAAAACAATTTTACCAGAAAAGCCGATCTCGCAGCGCCATATTCTCCAGGCGTAACAGGAGCAATAGTCAATATTTTAATCGACAACCTATTATATAACAAATAGTTATTCATTAACTATTAAGAAACCATGATAGAAATAATCTGTGCGTTGAAAATAACGGTTCGTGGATTGCCAACATCAAATTTATTCGTTTTTGTTAGACGGTTTATCAGTCTGTGTTGACCCAGGTTGTTCTAGTACCTCCACGAATATTCTTGAGGCCAGACCTCTACCGATAGCTACCTGTAGACCATGGACGCTTACAATGATAGGTGTCCAGGGATACAGGAGATTGTTCTCTACAACCTCTACAATAGTGCCAGGAGCTAGACCCATCTGGTAAGCCCTACTTGTAGCACCATAGCCTGCTAATATTGAGACAATTCTTACTTTGGCACCTCCAGGTACACGTTCCAGAGGAAGTGTGCCCTGTGGAGGCTGGTACGGGACCACTTGAGGTGGAACAGGGCCTATTACTCCGCTGCCCCAGCCTCTTCTTCCTCCTCCTCTTCCCCGACCCCATCCAAACCAGTTGCTATAGTACGAGTTAGTTCTCCAGTACATCTGGTTTCCCCACTATGTTCATATTTGTATTACCACAAATATTAATACAAGACACATATTGATAGAAATACATTCTAATAAGAGAATTGAAATATATAGGAACGCGCTAGGACAGGGGTGCTATTCCGGGAATGGGGGAGGATACCAACTCGTTAGGGAAGGCTATGAGGGCGACGATAGAAGCATTGGAACTAACACTTGGAGCAATACTAGCACTAATGATAGTTCTATCCTCTATCAAAGTACTACTATTAGTAATAGAAACAGAGAAGGGTTTCGGACTACCAACAAAAACAGATATCCTCGAAGTACTAGACCTCATCCTCCTCTTAATACTATCGATAGACATACTTAGAACGCTCTTCACAGCAATATCGAGACGAGTCCTCCCGATAAGAATCGTCATCGAGGCAGCGGTACTGGCTATATTGAGAGAAATCATTGCCGTAGAGGTCAGACACCTCGATTGGAAAATGGTACTTAGCCTCAGCATAGCATTCCTGATATTAGTAGTAGCCTGGATAGCTCTGGGAGTATTACAGAAGAGGGGAGAAATAGAACTTAGCCCTAGTCTCTAGCCACGAGCTGGGCTGATTTAACCATTTCAAGTGCCGCTATGGGAAACCTCATAATGGTTCCGTAGTCTCCTTTAACTAGCTTGAGTTTTCTTCGTATTATGGCGGTAAGAGGATTGAGTTTTCCATCAATTATATCCAGCCAGTCACTATATTTAGCTGACAATACGTATGGTGCCTCAACACCCTCTGCGTCGTCAAACCATTCTACCTTCTTACACTCTCCGTTTTCAAGGTAAAGTATAAACCCGGGCCTACCCGATACACCCTGGCCTATATCATCAGGAATGTCCTCGACTATGAATAATATGGGCCAAGTCCATCCCTTTCCAGCTTTCTTATATCTCTCATTATTGTTTAGGGATTTACAATACTCGATCGCCCATTCCCTACTAGGAAACCTTGGCATTTTCAACCATCCCCTCAGTAATATCGGTCTCGAAGATAACGTCCTTCAATACATTACGTGGAACTAATACAAATAAAAATATTCATCGTTGAAGGCCAAGCACCAGCATAGACGGTATACTCTAGGAGCCGAGTAACTCAAGTATTTTTTCGGCAGCCATACTATTTTGTACCATATATAGTTGTTTAGCTGACTCTACACACTTTCTATAAAGCTGGTTCGTATCTAATTCTAGCAGACTTACGGGAAAGGGAACACTTACCTTGTCCTTTCCCTCTTTTGCTAGTATAGCTCTGAGCTCTGAACAGAGAAGACTCATAGCCTCTTTTAGCCCCACAGAGAGCTTCTCGTTTCCACTTCTCTTATATCTAATTCTGAGGGCCTCACATGAATACCTTGTCTCAAGATACAGTCTCTCTACGTCCATCATAATCGTGCTACCCTCATATCAAAATATTCTAGCTGCAACCCCAGCTAAAGCCCTGACGTATGTACAACTCATCTACGTGTCTGTTGTAAAGTTGTCTCTTGGATGCTTGATTAAGTCTAACTAGCGGAAAATGAATGCTCGGTTGCCTGGCTTCTCTATGGAGTTTTCAGGAGAGAAAGATATAGTGTAAATTATGTGAATCTAATAATTAACGGAAATTGTATTGTTCGTTTATCGTGTCTCGTATATGTCTAGAAGTATTTTTTCTAGTTCTTCTTGATCTGGTATAATTGGTGCATAGGCAACCTCAGGGTCATGGAAAATTTCTTCCTTCATTTTCTCGATTACGGCAATGTACTTTTCCCTGGAGATCCCGAGTTCTCTTAGCCCTGTGGGCTGGTTTACCTTCTTATATAGGTCGATGACGTGTTCGACGATGCTTGCTCTCCTTGGAGCATCATAGACTCTCTCGAGTATGAGACGTAGTCTATCGAGCTTATTTGATACCATAGGATCCTTCATGTTTAATTCTAGTACTCGGGGGAGCACGATTCCAACTATTGTTCCGTGATGTATTCCTAGTTCTCCGCCAATAGAGTGGGCTATGGCGTGGGCAAGTCCTAGACCGCTATTTGTAAAAGCAACTCCAGCCATAGTGGCTGCCAGATGAAGCATTGTCATTGAGTCCATGTCTCCTTCTAGTGCTTTTTCAAGATATAGGAATATTATTATAGCGGCTTTCTCGGCTAGTGCGTCGCTGAAAACGTTGCTATTATTGCTGGAGAGTGCCTCGAGTGCATGGCTAAGGGCGTCAATAGCTGCTCCTACCTTTATACTTCGTGGAGCGGTAATTGGGAAACCTGGGTCTAGTATTGATGCGTAGGGGACTACTTCGAAGCTTCCAACTGCCAACTTATAGTATTTCTCTCCCTCACGTGTTGAAAGTACTATACCAAAACTGACATCGCTTCCGGTCCCGGCGGTCGTAGGTATAGCTATCAGTACGGGTCTGGAGAACTCTATTCTTAGAAGGTTGAATGGAGCAACATCTCTGATATCCACGTCTGGCCTATGGATCTTAACCAAAGCAGCCTTTGCTGTGTCAATCACGCTTCCTCCTCCAACCGCAATAATAGCATCTGGTGTTTCGTCTATGGATTCAGCTATCTTATCACCTATATCGATAGGTGGCTCGGGAGGAATATCCCTGTATTCCATGACCTCGATCCCGGAATCTCGCAGATAATTGATGAGACCCGTATATCTTTCTAGTTTACTTATCACTCTATCGGTTATGACGAGGATCTTTTTTGCGCCAATATAGTCGAGTAAACCTATGAGTGCATTGCCTGCGTCTTCACCAAATATAATTCTTCTAGGTAGGACGATTTCGGGCAAGGAGACACACCTCTTACTCTACTAATGGGGTTCTAAGTGTAGAGATTGTTACTCGAGAGTATATTTGTTAATGATGCGGACAAATCCAAGAGTATTTTTTGATAATTTGTGGATTCTTAAGGGTCTTTTCTATGGGAGATGGATAATGTACAGTATTTTTTAAATGGGCACTTCGAACACTCACATTCTATTTTTGGCTTAATGAGACGGTATTTTCCCTGCGAGGCTAGGAGATAGGTGTAGAGTCTTCTCTTGTCTGGATCCTTTATGGATCCCAGTACTGTTGCCGGGTTTTCTCCGTTCCTGATGCGTTCAAGTATAATTCTCAGCTCACTCATTATAGTCGGCCTCCTAGCTTAGCCCCGTCACTAATAGTAGCTTGTATGTTAATGCAGAGAATACTATCGCGAGAATAATCGAGTATATAGCATATAGTGCAACAAGCTTCTTCGACTTCACGATACTAGTCATTGCTGCTAGCGTGGCTATACATGGGAAGTAGAGGCTTATCATTACTAGATAAGCTATGCTCTGAGCTGTGGTCAAGCCCAGTCCTTGAATAGCGTCATGTACACTCTCCGATTCTCCCCCTAGGCTCACGGCTATCGCTGTAAGTACTCCTTCCTTGGCTATAAGGCCATCGACAAGTGCTATTCCTAGGATTCTATCAGTGCCCCTATCTACACCAATTAAATGTGTAACAACTCCTGCGTAATCCCCTATTATTGCTCCAAAGCTGTCATCTATGTTTGTCACGTAGCCGCCTGGCCCAAGGTTAAGCATCGCCCAAGTAGCGATAGCCAGGAGAAATATCACTGTTCCAGCTTTCTTGAGGAAATGAAGAGTATTATCACGTACTGTCCACCAGACAACCTTCCAATGAGGACTATGGACAGGGGGTATCTCCATTAGTATCTCTGGCTCGGGCTGATAGTCCGGGACTAGGTCCTTGTAGAGCCTCGGCTGTACTAGCCTGCTTGCTATTAGGCTTGTCAGCATTGCAGCTATAAACGCCTCCACAAATACTATGCTCATTGCTAGCGTCTGGTGTAGGACACCCTGTACAAGGGTTACTGTGAACGCGGCTATCACGACTATCCTTGCCTGGCACGGGATGAAGGGTA
The DNA here is from genome assembly GCA_964425855.1 of uncultured Desulfurococcales archaeon. GTDB lineage: Archaea > Thermoproteota > Thermoprotei_A > Sulfolobales > Acidilobaceae > S143-63. Next base: position 5,960 of record CAYROE010000009.1, read on the forward strand.
CAGCGAACGCCGCCCTGAACCGTTCTTCTTCGTTTAGTGCCTTTGTGGCCAACTCTGCTGGGACATTGCATCCTAGCCCCATAACTAGGGGGAAGACACTTCTACCGCTTAGACCAAACTTCTTGAATAGTGGATGGAAGCTGACGGCCATTCTTGCGGCGAGACCGGAGTCCTCTAGTATTGCTATCGAGAGATAGATCATTGCTATGAGTGGGAGGAAGCTTACTACGAATCCTACACCGCCGATTATTCCGTCTCCTATGAGGCTACCTAGGGGGCCTCCTATTGCTTGGGAGACCAAAGCGGCGAGCCACGAGAAGAATCCGTCGAGTAGGCTTGAGATACTGTATTCTTCAATTATTGTAGCGGCGTGTTGGAACCCTAGCTTTCCTAGTATTATGTTTAGGGGGAATCCTGTGTTTACTGCGAAAACTACGGTGAATGTTACAAGTAGGCCCAGGAAGCTTAGGAATACACCTATTATCGGGTGCATGAATAGGTCTGCTATTTGTTGCCATTTTGTGCTGGCTGGTTTACGGCGTACTATTACTTGCTTTGCTAGTTTTTCTATGTAGGATATGCGGTGCTCGGTTATTACTATGTCGAGGCTTATTCCTAGTCTCTTCTCTAACTCTGTCCTTATTTCTTCTAGTCTTTCTACTAGGCTTGTGTATCCGAGTCTTGCTAGCTCGTTTAGGAGGTTAACGTCGCCGTAGAGTGATTGAACCACTATCCATCTTGGGGAGTATCCTAGCTTCTCCGCGGCAGCAACTACTTCTGGATCGTCTTCTAGCCTTGAGATGGTTGCTTCGAGTATGCCGTAGTCAACTCTTACCTTGCCTCCTCCCTTCTCTCTGAGAAGTTCTTCGCGCAGATTTTCTATACCCATGTTCTCGAGTGCACTGGTCTTGACTACCTTTACTTTGAGAATGTGGCTAAGTGCTTCTGTGTCAACATGGTATCCCATCACATGTGATAGGTTTGCCTTTGTTCCTATTACGATGATCTTGCCGGGAAATGCTTCTATTGCCTGTACTACGAGTCCTAGGCTTGCTTCTGGCTGGCTTAGGTCGAGGATAACTGCTATGAGGTCGGGTTTTTCCTGAGTCAGTAGTTGTCGGGCAATTGTCTCCTCAGGGCTCGTAGGTATTAGTCCGTAGGTTCCTGGCAGATCTATTATGCAGAGCGTCTTGTCATCGACCATCACTCTTCCAATCTCGAGGTCTACTGTGACTCCAGGCCAGTTTGCTATTGTTACGGTTTTCTTTGTTAGAACCGTGAATAGCGTGGATTTCCCGGTGTTTGGGGCTCCTAGTAAAGCGATTGTCCGGTCGCATTTTTCTCCTAGTTGGTCTCTGATGTGTCTCTGGGCATAGTGTCTCATCATGTCTGGTTCCGTCCTCCTTTTCTTTGTGTTCTCCTTTTCCCCGTTTAACGGTGTTAATGTTAGGCGTGTTTTTATATTATCTATTTATATTATTATTGAAAACAAGAAACAATATCCATCTAGAAACCACTTTTCCTAGCCCACCCTCGGAAGCCTACCACTACTAATAACAGTACCAGAATCAATCACGATAACTTCTCCACTAATACTCCCAACATCGCGTCTAGCAACAAGAAATACAGCCTCAGCAACCTCATCAACAGTACTAAGCCTACCAAACAGCGTACGATCCCGCAAATAAAGATCCAAGAGGTCAACACCAAGCTTCTCTCCAAGATACTTGAAATACGAATACCCGAGTCTCGTTCCAACAAAGCCAGGCGCCACAACATTTACGGTAATATTATGCTCTCCAAGCTCCAACGCCATACTCTTAGCAAGTCCAATAAGTCCGGCCTTAGCAGCGCTATAGGCAGAGAGATACTCTGCCCCCGTTATACCGGCTATGCTTGAGACGAAGACTATACGTCCCCACCCACTACTTATCATATCGTCGAGGAACGCGCGTGATACAAGGAATGCTCCGCGGAGATTAACCTCTATCTGTTTATCAAACAACCCAACATCTAGTTCCTTGAAGGGAACGGCATATCCCACACCAGCATTACTAATCAATATCTGTACCTTGCCGAGGCCCTCATGTACTTCCTCAACCATCCTGGATACCTGGGCAGGATCCGAGACATCTCCCTGTACCAGTATTCCTTCTCCGCCAAGATCCTCAATCCTCTTAAGTGTCTCCCTAGCTCCTACATGGTCGCGTCTATAGTTTATAGCTACCCGCGCACAGGACTTGGCTAGTCTTATGGCGATCGCTTGTCCTATTCCCTTACTGGCTCCAGTGACGAGAGCGTTAACCCCCCGGTTAACACAGTCTTCCACAAGCTACACCCCAATACTACCCTACACGCAGTATGACGCGGCCGACTCTGCCACCCTCCATGGCCTCTCTATAAGCCTCATTAATCTCCTCCAGACTAAACGCCTTATAGAACGGCCTGATAGCACCCTTACCTATAACCTTGATAGCCGCAAGCCACTCGTCATAGGTAAACGCAGCGGTTCCACTAAACAATAGCTCCCTCATCACAAACAATGCAGGCCTCTTTATCACGAGTGGCTCTCCAGTAATATTACCTATCAAGACAAGCCTGCCCCGGAATTTCAAGCTTCTCATGCTCTCATTGAGCGTGGGAGCCCCAACGATCTCCATTACAACGTCTACTCTTCCCTTTTCACGGTAAAAGTCTAGGCTCCTAACGACCTCTACCCCGAGCTCTTCTAATATGCGGGCCTTCTCCTCGCTCCTCGTATAAGCGAGGACCTTTGCTCCGAGCAATTGTAAATACTGTGCTCCATGTATTCCAACTCCACCACTAGCACCAGTTACAAGAACCCTCTCTCCCGGCTTGACTCTCGCGACACTGGCTGCGTGCATCATGGTGGCAACTCCACATGTAGCTGCCGCATATTTCTCGAAGTCATCGTCTGGTAATGGAATAATGTTGCCTCGAGGAACATATACCCGCTCAGCATACCCGCCAGGAACATTCTCTCCAAGGATGACAGGTGGACAATCCTTACAGGCAGGATTCGGCACCGCAGGATAAACAGTTACAGGTTTACCCTCGTAGTATCCGAATACCTCGTGCCCCAGCACTAGTGGAGGCTTGAGATTAGGGAATCCTCCCTTCCACACTACAAGGTCTCGTCCACACACACCTACAGCTTTAACCTTGACAGGGACCCAGCCCTCAGGAACCTTGACCTCAAACTTCTCAATCCGGAAAGGTTGCCTCCAACCATACAATACAGCACTCCTTATCTGATCACGCACCGGGATCACCCAATAGAACACGCTATTATACATCGATTTGGCATCGTAGACTATAAACTAGGACTTCTATATTATGTGGTTTCTGTAAGACTATAATAAATATAAATGATACCTAGGATATGATACTATAGGTATGATACTATGAGTATCATAATTAGCAGACCAGATTTAGAAAACTTTCTAAGAACAAGTGGAAGAAGACTCCTATACGGGAGAAGAAAAACAGGAAAAACATTTACAGCAAGACATATACTCCCGCACTATAATTATTATATTGTCAGAAAAGGAGGAGCAATCTATAATCCTGAAGACGACCTAGAACTAGATACAAGTTCATTCATCCGTCTCTGCCAAGCAGAAGAAAACATTATATTAGACGAGTTCCACAGAGCAAATCCTAAACTATTTGATGCAATCCATGCAGGAACCTGTACCGATCAGCTAGTACTCATAACATCAACACTACACTACTACAAAAAACATGTTACAGGCAAGGATGCTCCACTACAAGGACTATTCAAACAATACAGAGTAGACCTAATATCACCAAAGGACCTCCTGTCCCATGATTGGGAAAAGTTAGATAAAAAAACAATGGAGCTCCTCGTATACTACCAGGAGCCTATCCTCATAGGATGGACCATACACGACATAGCCCTCAGCGGTCCCGAGATCGTGAAAGGCCTCGTAGGAGACATACTAATGGAAGAAGACCTCACAGTCACAAACAGGTATCAAGGAATACTTGAAGCTATCGCCGCAGGAAAGACAAGGCTAACAGAAATAACCAACTGGTTATATTCTAAAGGACTTATCAAAAAGCCAGAAACAGGAATGATAACCAAATACCTAGCCATAATGACTAAAATAGGCCTTATCGAAAAAATACCGTTATGGAGGACAAAACGGAGCATCTACAGGCATAAATCACCCCTAACATATACTCTCTATTACCTCGAAGCACGCTACTCTATAAGTGACACCCCCTTACCATCACGATTCAAGATAAACGTCATAAAGCAAATCGTACCTCACCTAATAGAGACCTTCATAGAGAAATTACTCATGAAAACTCTCGGCCTAAGACCAGTCAAAATACTACAACCGGAAATAGATATAGCGCTCACAAAGTTCAAAAAACTCAAATTGGTAGCAGAAGTCAAATGGATAACAGATATAACAGGACAAAAACTTAGAAAAGTAGAAGAAAAACTCGCAAAAGTACCAGCGGAAACAAAGCTCCTCGTACTACCAGATAAAACAATATTATCCCGAGATACATGGCTACAACTACTAGACATAAAAGATCTCATAATGCTGGCAAGAGGTGAACTAGTATTAGACAAAGAATTATAATTATAAAAATTAGATTCTATCAAAGCAAAGAGACAATTATACCTGGATACTATAAGCCTAATAATACGTAGGGCTATGCAGAGGTATAGCCATGGTGCTCAAAGAATTGAAACTCATAAGACCACTGCTTGTCTTCCTCATATTATCGATCGTATCATTATTTGCTGATATGACCTATGAAGGAGGCAGAAGCATATCGGGACCTTACCTGGACTTATTGGGCGGCACGGCTGTTGTCGCCGGAGGAGTTAGTCTCGGAGACTTCCTAGGATACCTGGTAAGAGGAGTCTCAGGAAGCCTATTGTCTAGGTATCGTAGTAGCTTATTCTACTGGTCAATGATATTCTTTGGCTACTTCATTAATCTCATTGCTATACCATTACTTGCGTTTGCTGGCTACTGGGATACAGCATTTATATTGCTAGTTCTCGAGAGGATAGGAAAAGGCCTGAGAGCCCCTGCCCGTGACATAGTTCTTGGAGAGGTAGCAGGGGGCATAGGAGTAGGAAAGGCCTATGGGATACACGAGGTCTTAGACCAGATAGGGGCCGTGGCTGGTCCCCTACTCGTTGCATGGGCTGCGTCTATACATGGTATAAGATGGGGTTTCCTAGTAACATCTATACCTGCGGGAGTAGCACTGATACTATTACTTGGAGCCTACCTGTTATACCCCAGCATAAAGGAGGCTACTGTGGAGACTAGGTCTTTCACTATAAGGGGAACCCCCCGGGACACTATAATGCTAGCTTCTGCTATAGGGTTAAGCTTCGTATTAGCACCTCACTGGATACTGGGATCCTATTATTATAGCATCCGGGGTGCGTCTATAGCAAGCATAGGGGGACTATATAGTATGGCTATGCTTGTAGATGCATTCTCGGCCATGGTTTTCGGCGTGTTATTCGACAAGTATCCGTTAAAGAGCCTAGCCATACTAGTCGTAGGGGCGTTTACAGCTGGATTGCTATTCCTGTATATCCCACAGCTACCACTGCCCTATGCATTAGCATGGGGAATATTCATGGGGCTGTATGAGAGCATTGGAAGGGCGGGCATAGCAAAATACACACCTATAGGATCCAGGGCACAAGGATTTGCAATTCTAGGATTTTCCAGCGCGGTAGGCATGGTTGCCTCAGGACTACAATGGAGTATACTATACGATGCTCTAGGCCAAAACCTCCTCCTAGTACAGTTTGTAGAGTCACTAGTCCTCCTCTTACTACTTTATAGGGTTCTCAAATAGTCAAAGGTTTCCGGAATTCTTCTTTATATTATTTTCACCACTGCCCGGTTTAGTTATGACATATGTTGTTTGAAATTCCTTGTAAACCGAGGAGTTTCCTTGATAGGATTCGATATACTCTTTCACGATATTAGGCTCGATTCAATGAGACCGACTATCCTAAAGAAATAAGAGTATAGTGTAATATATGGATAGGACAAGCTGCATGGATTCTAATTTCCCCTTTCCAGAACACATCCCGTTTTTCTCTTCTCCAGTAATTCTCTAGGATCTCTTACCTGTTCTAGCAAGCCTACCGTTTTCTTGTAGGAATCTCTCAAGGGAATGCCTTCCTCTAGAGCTATTTTCTCGGCGAGCTCAGCGCTCCATGCCTTACTAGACAACGCTATTTCCTCGGCCTGCTTAACGTCAATTCTTAGTTCATTGAATATATTCTTCATTACTTGTAGAGATGAAACGAGTGTTTCCATTGTCTCATAGAGACAGGGGTTAACCTCTTGTAGGTCAAGACTATATCCACTCGGCAACTTTATCATAGTCGTCTTAAATGCAGTGCTACAGCCTATAGCCTTGGAGGCTTTTCCAAGCAGTGCCTCGAGCGTAACAGGGTTCCTTTTATGAGGCATTATACTACTAGTGGCAATATGAGAGTCGGGAATAATCATTATCTTGTATGGTGGAGCTTGATACATTACTAGATCTGTCGCTATCCTTGTAAGCTCTAGGAGGACCAGGCTAGCAGAGTCTACAGCGACAGCTAGATCTAGCCGTGAGCCAGAAGCATATATTGAGGAAGTTAGAGTCTCTCTGAATCCCAGACTCATATTGAGTCTCTCTTGGTCAAGGGGGGCGAGTGTTCCTGCTCCCGCGCCCGCTCCCAACGGGCCCCTGTTAACTATTGTATGGGCGTTTTCTAGTATTCTTTGGGAAGTATCGTAAATTGTTTTCCAGGCTTCCACGAGGCAGTCAATTGTTCCTATTTGGCTCGGGATACGGTGTGTGAATAATGGTATGAGTACTCCTCTGTACTCGTCTTTCAGATAGTCGAGGACCTTGATTGTCTTATGGATCAAGGATGTGGCTTCACTTAGCTTATCTCTTGTGTATAGTCTTAGCGCGGCCGAAACATGGTCGTTCCTGCTCCTTCCTATCCATATCCACTTACTGTTCCCGTTTGTCTTTTCCTCGAGCATATCTTCTATCCATTCGAATACGTCTTCGTATCCTTGCTCTGGCAAGGGCTCATTTGCTAGGTCTTCCAAGACTTCTATTACTTGCTTCTCTATTTCTTCCGGTATGATTTGTTGCTCTGCTAGATGAATCGTGTGGCTTTTTAGGACTTCTATTACGTATTGTTTTATATAGTGATCATGAACCAGACTCGAAGCATAAGTATAGATTGGGTCATCGTTGCCTTCACGTAATCCTATTAGGTGCCTGTATTTCAACTGGCTTGCACCTTCTCCTCGATGGAAGCTTTCTTAGCCTGTTTTCTGGCCCAAGCGGTATAGAGGCTATGCATTGTATAGATCATGATGAACCCTGTTGCTTCTTCTGCACTAGGATACCAGCCCTTGTTATAGTCTATTAGCTCCATGCTGTAGCTCGTGTACTCGGGTTTTCTCGATACTATCGTGATCGACCCCTTGTATACCTTGAGCGTTACTGTACCGGAGACATACTTGTTCGAGGAATCTATATAGGATTCAAGATGCTTTTTCAGAGGCTCCATCCACAGGCCCTGATATACTAGGTCTGTCCATTCTCTATCGACTAATTGCTTAAACCTATACTCCTTGGGAGTATACACTGTCTTTTCGAGATCCTTATGCGCGTGTATTAGTGCAAGAGCGGCTGGAGCCTCATAGATTTCCCTCGATTTTAGGCCTACTACTCTATTCTCTACATGGTCTATTCTACCATATCCATGGCCCCCGACGACCTCGTTGAGGTATTTTACCAGCACGTGAAGTGGCATCTCGACTCCGTCCACCATATAGGGGATTCCCTTATCGAAGCCTATCTCGAGATAGAGTGGCTCGTCAGGAGCCTTCTCAGGACTTATTGTCCATGCATATACCTCCTCCGGCGGCTCAACTCCGAGATCATCTAGTTCTCCGCCCTCTATACTCCTCGACCAGAGGTTCTCGTCTATGCTGTACTTTTTATGGGGCGTCCCAAGGCTGAGTCCTGCTTCCTTAAGGATCTTGAGGCTTTTCTCCCTCGTAAGCCCTAGCTCCCTCACCGGTGCAATTATCTCTATGTTGTCTCCTAGATAGTACTTCAGCATAGCATCGAATCTTACCTGGTCGTTACCCTTACTGGTGCACCCATGGGCTACGGCATCTGCTCCATACCCTAATGCGGTCTTTGCTACTTTCATCGCTATAAGTGGTCGTGCGAGAGCAGTGCCCAGAGGATACTGTTCCTCATATAAGGCATTGGCCTTGACAGCCCACGAAATGTATTGCTCGGCGAACTCCTCTACGGCATTGATATGTATATGCTTAGAGGCTCCTAGATGGTAGGCTCTCTCCTCGGCACCTTTCAAATCGTCTTTCTGGCCCACATCCACTGTTACAGTTACGACCTCGTGCCCGTTAGAGGCGAGGAGGGCTAGAATAGCGCTCGTGTCTAGTCCTCCAGAATAAGCGAGTACTATCTTCATGTTTATCACCATGAAAGCCTATTTGACGAGTACTAGGTTGCATATTGGCAAGGAGACGTTACACGAATATAAGATAAATGACATAAATATAACATATTAAATGGAAATAGGAGCAATTCATTACAAGGTGACACAGATGACACAGAACAAGTTGAGAGCATCAAGACTAACGGAGACGATAATACGATCAGATCCTTGTCTACAAACAATGCTGAGCCGAGGCCTCCTAAACCTCTCTAAGACAGCTGAATGGATCTCTACAACGCTAGAAGGAGAAAACCTAAATGTATCACCACAAGCTGTAAAGACTGCTCTATCACGGCTCAAACAAAAACTAGAGAACGAGGCAATGCCCCTTCATAAGCCTGCAGAATTGCTCTCCAAGTCAAGCCTAGAGCTCAGAACGGACGTCGCAGTCATAACTTATCCCGTGACTGCATTGGGATATATTGCTGATAAAGTAAGGCGTCTCGCGGGATCATCCAGGATCCTCCTATTATTCCAGGGAGTCACCACTATCACACTCACCATAGGAGAAGAGCATGCAGACGAGATACTCGAATCTATACCAGTGGAGCCAGTAAATACTTCACGAGAAAGAACCCTACTAATAATAATCAGTCCACATGAAATAATCTACACACATGGATTCATCTCATACATAGCAACAATACTAGCAAACGCCGGAATAAATATAGAACAAATAATGAGCGTCCACACGGACACCGTAATCATTGTATCTCCAGAAGACGCAGAAAAAGCATACAAGATAATATCGGCGTCAAAGAAACTCTACAAGAACATATATCGCGGCTAAGTACACGGCCTAATGAACAACCTAGATTGGAACCAGGTACCAGTTATAGTTGCTAGTTCTCTCTCCCAGGCTTCCCTGGGCAGATCTCGGGGGATCCAGCCAGTCCGCCAGAACAACGTGTCAAGGTTAAGCGGCGGTACACCAATCTGTTTCGCAAGTTCAAGTATCGCCTCCTGAGCTTTCCGAGGATCCCTCATTATTTCCCGGTAACCCGTTGTCTCAATTATACCAGTGCTGTAAAGAAAACATGCCACCCTGAGATCCACGGGGATCATAGCATCCCAAGGAGCCATTCTCTCCCTATTAACAGTTCTACCAGTATAATACGCCATCTTAGCCGCAAAAACAATAGTCTTAGCATATGGCTTAGAGGATAAGGCCTGGGCGAGTCCCTTAATAAGCCATTGTGCCGAGTCAAAGATTCTGAGAGGAGAACCATACAATATGCGTAGAACGGGTAGTCCTCTAGACCTCATCCTCTGAAGTCTCTTTATCTTGGCGGATCTCTGGAACACGGCTCCCCTACATTCTTCAACAAACCGCGTCTCATCTTCGACTAATGCTACCAGGTCATTTCTCACAGGGATATTTATGTGGTATCTGCTCCAACAACGCCACCAATCTTCACCCCTCATCGCTAATCTATAGCTGACAAGAGCATTTAAGACGGCAAGGACACTAGTCTCATTGATTCCTCTCTTCTCGACTAGATCCCTCACACTAAGGTACTGGGGGTCCTCATCTTCAAGTCTCCTAACTAGATTCCTTATATGAGAGGAAACAAGTATGGCAGAGACCCTTAAAAGCCTGTCTTGGTTTATTGTATAGCTTGAGGCGTTCATGGCGTGCACCATTCCTAGGATTCTAGTCTTTTCCGAGTCGGGAAGACCGATATTACGGGTTCTTTACACTGATTGTTTCCTTTCTTAATGTGTATTTTTCTAGCTTGTCATGGTCTACTTCTACTCCTATTCCTGGCCCTTTACGTGGTATGAGTATTGATCCTTTATGTAGGATCCATGGCTCGGTTACTATGTCCTCTTCATAGTATCGGTCGCTTGCACTTATGTCGCTGTGGTATCTTACTCCTGGTAGGGTACCTAGGGCTACTAGTATTGATCTTCCTACTCCTGTCTCGAGCATTCCCCCTATCCATACTGGTCTTCCTGCTTTATTGCTCCATAGGTCGTGGATCTGGAGGCTTGGTGTTATTCCTCCTACCCTGCCCGGCTTGATGTTGATTATGTCTGCGGCTTCTAGTTGTAGAGCATACCTGGCGTGTCTTGGTGATTTAATGCTTTCGTCTAGGCAGAGCGGTGTTTTTATCTTGGTTTTGAGCGTTGAGTGGTCGAGTAGATCGTCGTAGTGGAGGGGTTGTTCAATCATGAGTAAATTATATTTGTCTAGTGTTCTCAGGGTTTCAAGGTCTTGGAGACTGTATGCTGCGTTTGCGTCTACTTGTAGGAGTATGTCAGGATATTCTCTCCTAACTGCCTCTATTACTTGGACGTCTATCCCGGGCTTTATTTTGAGCTTGATCCGCTCGTATCCTTCTTCCAGTCTCCTAGCAATGGTTTGGATGAGTTCGTCTATGGTTTTCTTTATGCCTATGCTTACTCCTACTTTTACCGGTCTAGGCTCTCCGCCTATAACCTTGTATAGCGGTTTACCCAGGCGTCTCGCGTATAGGTCCCATAGTGCCTCATCTATTCCTGCCTTAGCCATGTTGTGGCCTCTTACACGGGCAGAACGCTTCTGGAACTCTACTGGCGATACGTTTCCCTCCAGGAACTTGACTAGGTAGTCTTTCACAATATGCCAGGCGGTCCCGGTGGTCTCATAACTATACCATGGCCCGTCTCCACTTACTATTTCTCCCCATCCCTCGTATCCCTCGACGTCGATTAGACGTACGAGAATCCCGTGCCTAGTCCTCGTTTTTCCGAAGCTCGTCTCGAAATCTCCTTTGAGCCCCATGGCCACATGGTACAGTTCTAGTTTCGATATCTCCACTGCTATACTCCTCCATTACTGGTATGGATGAAGGCCTCGGTTAAAGGAATCACGTTCATCCCACCTTGAGGGATCATCCTGGGGAGTATTCGTCATCGGCCCATAACATAAAGTTATGGCAGTAGATCCATAATTTCCCGGAGAGCTAGCTGTCGTCTAACAAGGCTCAGCGCCTCGTCTAGTCCTATGGTCTGGCTAGGACACATTTTGCAGGCCTTGTTGACAGGGTTCCAGACGCACCCCTTTAACAAATAGTCTTTTGCTTGGAGGAAGCTGAGTATCGTGGTTCCAATATATGATTCTTCTGAGTATCCTGCAAAGTGCGGCGTCATGATAACCCGTGGATTATCTAGTAGCTCGTATCTTCGATCGCTCGCATGTAATGGCTCTGTTGGATGAACATCGAGTACAAAGTAAAGATCTGGCCTCTCCCTAGCGGCTTCGACAACGGCCATGGGTTTCTCGGTCTGTCCCCTACCTATGTTTACATATATTGCGCCATGAGGCAGCTTCAATAGTAGCTCCTTCGTCACGAGCCCCTTAGTTTCTCTCGTGAGTGGTAGGCTGTTGACCAGGATACTGGAGTGTTTGAATAAGTCTTCGAGGCTCAGGAATCTTGCCCCCAGTGCTGCCTCTAGACCTGGTTTCCTCGACCTACTATAATAGTAGAAGGGACCTGCGCCTAATCCTGCTAGCTTATAGGCTATGCTTTGACCTATTCTCCCCGCTCCTAGGAGCCCTACGCTTCTACCTCTTATTATGAGGCCCCTTAGATGAGTAGGCCACCCTTTCTCCGCCCATCTCTTCATGTATAGGTGTCCATGAACTATCATCCGTGATGCGGCGAGTATTCCTCCCACGGCGAACTCTGCCACTGCCTCATTTATGAGTTCGGGCTGGTTGGCGACACATACCTTTTCTTTCTCAGCTTGCTCGGTGTCGACGTGGTCGTAGCCAGTGCTCCGCGCAATTATTAGCTTAAGACAGCCCTTCTTCTCTAGAAGGTGCTTATCTACACGGCTGAACCAGTTAATGTAAACTTTTGACCTTGAGACCACGTCCCAGAGTTCTTCGCTTGATACTGGCCTATCCGGTACATAAACCCTGAAGCCCTCCAAGTACTCGAGGAGATCCTCTCCTACAGGTCTATTGAGGACTATATCATACTCGCACTCCAAGGAAGCAGTCACCCATATACACATACATCCTAGAACAGATATTATATTGAGAAATACTAGTTGCGCCATATAATTTAAAACCCTCACCATGAAGAAAACATCTATGGATGCACGTGGGGCCGTCGTCTAGCCTGGCTAGGATGCGAGGCTTGGGCCCTCGTGGTCCGGGGTTCAAATCCCCGCGGCCCCACCAGCCTCCTCTACAACATAGATGAGTCCCCCAATATACTGTACTATGACATCAATTGAATGACTAATGATTTAATGGAGCCAGGATTATACACATGACTAGGAACCCCGAACGATCTACTATACGACTTGACCAGTGCTCTCATATAATGGTGTAGTTGGATTGGGAACAAAAGCTAAAACATTGTTGAATAATCAGCGACTATGGCTTATAGCAATCATAATTCTGGGCCTAGTTCCACGAATAATAGTTACTCCTTACACCAGTGGAAGCGATATCCCCCAATTTGCGGGCTTCGCCGACACCTTTCTTGAATACCGTTTTCACTTCTATGCGTATTGTGATGCCGGTATTTGGAGAGAGTTGGGATGGCCGTATCCCTGGCCTTATGTATACGGGCCTTTGTTCATAATTGTCCTCGGACTTCTCCGATTCTTTGCTCCTACACAGGTCCAGAGCATGGTAGTTGATGGGTCTTATCATGTTTATGCCCCCACTGACTGGATCATAGCCGTGAAGAACGTATACATATTCTTCGACACTGTCTCGGCCGTGCTCATATACATGATAGTAGAAAAGCATACTAGTAATAGTGGGAAAGCACTATTAGCAATGGCGTTATATTACCTTAATCCTATGGTCATCTACATATCTAGTATATACGGGATGTTTGATCAGATACCTCTCGAGTTCTTCCTAGCGGGATTGTATCTCTACCTCAGAACGAACAGGGAAAAGACAGGATGGATACTAATGGGTACAAGTCTAGCAATAAAACCATTACTAGCATATGCAATCATAGCCCTACTACTTTATCATTTCAGAAGATATGGATTATGGAAGCTATTTACTGCCATATATCTAGTCTTCCTGCCTTTGGCTGTCTCGTTTACACCCTTTATAATAGCTGAGCCCGAGACACTATCGTACCTAATGAGAGCTGCGAGAACCGTTTCGTCTCCAAATTATAGTGTACCAGTAGTATACAGTTTCAATGGAATTTTCTCAATAGCCTTCTATGCATGGAATTATGCTGGAGTCGATACAACCTATATTCTAAAACTTTGGCCTATCATATTCCTTCCTCTCTATCTCTCCATACTCTACACTGTATGGAAAACTAGAAATCCCCTTGTACCGGTTCTGGCATCATATATAGTGTATACGGCCTCCTACTGGAGAGTGAACCATCAATACCTAGTCCCCACAGTAGCCTTCGCATCAATAATCCTATTTACGTCAAGCAATAGAATAGTAAAGCTTCTTGCAGCCTTATTAGGCCTAGTAATAGGGCTATGGCCTCTCCTTTATCCTATTAGTTTCTGGGCAAAGGTGCACATTGAGGAACCCAGCAAGCTAATAGTATCATTTTTGAACAGTGTCTCGGCAAATATTCTCGATCCCCTAGTATATGTATATTACTCCCTGGTTTTGACTATTCTCCAAATCCTACTCATATTAACTATATCACTTGACCAGGGAAATAGACATGTCTGATTAATGACCTTACTGGACAATAGGCAGGTATCGCTAGAAAAGACCTCGAGATAAAATTATAAGTAGCCGGTGCCTTATTCATCCTATATTAGGCTAAATGATGTTTCTATCCTCTATTGGCGGGATGACCGGGAATCCGGGAACTTAGGGATTGGGCCTATAAGGGCCTAGATGCTGAAATAGCTCGAGGGGACCGCTTGTAAAACGGGTTAAATAAAGGAGAAATGGGAGAGATATCCAACACCTACATTAAAGCTAAAACGAGAGACATTAATTGAAGAACCTAACGTCATTTCCTAGTTATTACCGCTAATATAGCTATTACCATTATGAATACTATTGCGACTGCTACTATTCTCGTGTTTAGAGTGCTTCCTTCTTGGTTCTCTGTACTAGTCGTTTTTGTTTGCGGGGTTGTACTGGGCGTAGTCTGTGTTATGTCATTGCTAGGGCTCGTCGTGATCTGTGTAGTTGTCTGATCTCCACCCGGTGCTTGTATGGGGGCATGGTAGGTGATTGTCTTTGTCCACGTGGCGGTGTTTCCTGCTTGGTCTACTGCTCTTATTGTAATAGTGTTTAGTCCTTCCAATATAGTAGTGTTTACTGTTCCATTGGCTCTGGATCCACGATATGCTGTGTTTCCGTTAACCATGACTGAGACTTCTTGTAGATTCTCGTCAGTTATATACCAGGTTATAGATAATATATCTTCGATTATATTGGTTGTTACGTTAATGTCTGGTTCGACCGTGTCTACTTTCAGCATTATTAGTGATTCGGCATGCCCGGATCCCTGCATGTAGGCTGCTATTATTTTAATTTCGTGAATTCCGTCCGAGAGGTTCAATGTGTAACTGGTCGCATAGGGTTCGAGGCTTGCTACTAGTTCGTTGTCCACATATATTTGTATTTGGCCGAAGCCGCCCGGTTCATAGGGCCATGATATGTTCCATGAGATCATGACTTGGCTGTTATTTATGACAGTATTGTTAGCCGGCGCTATAATTGTTAAACTGGGGGCTTGCTGGGGAGCAGATACATTTATGATTGTTGTTTCAAGCCCGGCTAGTCCAGAATTACAAAATGCTGCAACAGCTACAGTATATGTGCCAGGATCCTGATATGTGTATTCAATGAGAGAAGAGGTAGTGTTTATGAGGCTATCTCCGGATCCTGGATAGAAGAGATAGTAAGATAACTCGCACTCCAATGTCTGTGTTATCACATTGAACACAGCGTCTTCCCCTGTTAAAACATTATTGGGGCCACTGATGTTCACGACTGGTCCGCCGCTCTGTGGTGTATCCGTAGAGACTGGATTGGTCAACCATGGAGTCCACAATACCGGGTCTAATCCCTCGCTAAGAAAGGCTCCATTACCCGGCCATATACCCGGAAGATAGGGTCCTGTTGGGTCACCCCACCAGTTGTACGATAGGTTAATATTACTGCCTTCGCCGGGGTTCAAACGGAGATTTTCTGTTATATTGGTAAAGTGTACTGTTAAACTTGTTCCCGTCATCTGGTATATGTTGAGAAGGCCTATAGTAGACCAATTTATTCGGATACTTGAATCCTCTAGTGTTGATGATAGATTTATTCCTTGTACTATTGTTGACTTGTTAATGGATAGCGCTAGGTTTGTTGTGCTATTACCGCTTATGTGTATTGAGTTATTGAAGTAGGATTCTTCTATTGATATTTTGGTACTACGAATTATTCCATCTATGCCGTCCAGGGGTTTTAGAACTATTCCCCGAATATCCGACTTATATATGTTTATGGATGATAATGTTATAGTAGTTCTTCCCCCGTACAAGGATAGATTGCCCCTAATAGTCGAGTCATTTATTATAATATTGCTACAGCATATTTTGTCTCGTTCTTCTCTCGCGTAAAAGCTGACATCTCCCCCTATAGAACTATTATTGATTGAGATAGTTGAGCTTTGAACCTTGCCGTTTACCAGCAATTCTCCTATCTGTGAATAACTAATTTCGATGCTTGATGACCAAAGAGTATATGTCGTATTGTGATCTGCGCTTAGCATTATCTTTTCATTTATGCTTGATCCGTTTATCTCTATCGTTGATTCTTTTAGAGTTCCTGTTAAGAGATCGGTGTTCTTAGTAATCGTTGTTATCAATATACCTTTGATCGTAGAGTTCTCAACGACTATGTGGGAATCAGACTCTAGAGCATAATTTGTCCCCGTTATTGATAAGTCTCCTGTTATAGTTGACTCTTTAATTACTAGCTCTCCGTTCTCCAGTGCTGGGCCTTGCAGCGAGTTTATAGTGATGTTTCCAGTTATGCTTGTCTCGTTTATAAGGACTGTGCTTGATGACCCTATTGGATAATAGTACGGGTCGGAGTTAGACAATGATACCTGGGAGATGTTGCAGTTATAGAATGAGACCTTAGAGTGATAGTCAACGAGGCGGCCCTGAATGGTCCCTATAGTGGTGTTCTTAATTATCATGCTTGAGTATGAGGAGGCGAATGGTATAGCAATCATAGCTTCTATTGTGCTATTATCTATGGTGAGCATCGAGCTTCCTCTGGTCAGTGCTCCCTTGGCTTGTAGTATACCTATCGAAGATCCTGTTATAGTCATGTATGAAAAATAGTCTAGTCCTATAGAACAGTTGAACAATAGTAGATTTATCGTTGAATTCTCTAATAATACATCTGCTGTGCTTCCACAGCTTCCTAGACTAGAGGGCTCAAATACTAGTGAACTTATATTGGAGCTGTGAATAGAGAGGTTTCCTCCCACGGTTACACGGAGAAGATCCGCCTCAACGTGATATCCCTCTATAGTTCCACTATCTGGATAGAGTCTCCAGACCGATGCGTTCTCGTCTCCTCCCACGAATACGGGTGCATCACGATGTCCATCAATAAATAGTCTTCCATCCACCTCCAGGCTACTCGCGTCACTAAATAAGATACTTGCTCCACCCTCCACAATGAGTTCTACTCCTGGAAAGACACGTACATCACCAACTATCAAGTAAGTATATCCTCCCTTCCAAACGGTGTTACTCGTGATATCGTGATCGATAACAATAACATTACTAGACACCTCTGTTGACCCACCACTATATAATTTCATAGTGTTAGCCGCTATGAGGACTAGGACAAGTATAATTATCAGACTCCTCCACCTCACCACTAGGCACCCCGCATAGAATAGACCTCTATATCCCAAGTCATTGCCATGAGTCTATGAGGGCATCCTACTCGAACTGTTATAGGTAGGGATTGAGGAACCGTATCAAAC
The DNA here is from genome assembly GCA_964425855.1 of uncultured Desulfurococcales archaeon. Classification (GTDB taxonomy): domain Archaea; phylum Thermoproteota; class Thermoprotei_A; order Sulfolobales; family Acidilobaceae; genus S143-63. The sequence continues at coordinate 23,498 of CAYROE010000009.1, forward strand.
CCAGAGCCTAGTTTATTAGTTCCTGTAGGATCCTGTTATACTAGTGTCTTACTCCTGTAATACACGAAATGAGCTTGTATACATCTAGTCTAGTAGATCGACTTTTCAGGGATTAGCTAGGTTCATGGCGTTTAGGTATGAGACTATGGCGAAACCATAAATGAACAGTGACATGCCTAGTATAATGCTCTGCACCGTGTAATCCCGCCAACTGGTCCTAGATAATCTTAGTCCTATAAGGTTGGCGAGACTACTATACGGATGGATTACTCCAGCTAGATTAACTGCTAGATGCAGGGGAATCCAGGGAGCTCCAAGTAATACTATGGTTGCTGGAACATTGCTCAGGAGCATGCTTAGTAGAAAGCCGGCTATGTAGGTTATAATAGCATTATTTATTGTGATTGCTTCGCCTCTGATAGGCACTAGAATCATGTATATTCCTGCAATGATTGGTACTATTGTAAGATCCGTTAGCGAGATATACCTTGATCCAAGTAGGTAGACAATCACCGATACTATAAGGCTTGGCCACCAACATCTGAGAAAGCTGGAGAAGACTGCCGTGATAATAGATATTGTTCCGAGTATAGCGGGTCTTTTTGCTACCTGGATGCCCGGTATTATACTTGGATACGCTATCGTTCTCCTCGCGTAAAGGTATAGGAGTATGAGAATTGGCAGGTATAAAGGAGTAATATTCCTAGTGTATTCCCAGAGGTTTATCCCGTAATGATGCATTATTATGACGTCTTGTGGATTTCCGAAAGGCGTAAGGGTAGATCCTATATTGATAGCAGCCAGAGATACGACTATTAGTCTTGTGCTAAGGGCTTTATCCTCCCCCGCCAGGATTTTTACGATTGGCGCAATAACGAAGACTGCTGCATCGTTCATTATAATACTCGACAATAATCCTCCAAATAAGACTATAACTCTGGGGAGATGGTTTTTTCCAACAGCCCTGGCTATACTGTAGAGAGTTTTGTGGAGTAAGCCGCTGGACTCGAGCAGTGAGGATCCCATTACGAGTCCCAGTATTACTGCAATGGTGTTCCAATCCACGTGTCGAAAGAGTATATTCAGGGGAGTTTTGTAGTAGGATTCCTCTAGTAATAGTACGAGGACTATAAGGAGTAGCAGCTTATCTCTTGCAATAGCCCGAGTTATCCTATGGACGAGCGAGTTCACGTAGCCTCTTTTGGAGTTGGGGATCAACGACTAGGCCGCCTCCACTAAACTCTACCTTAACATGCATTATGATCAAGTTTCTCCATCCTACTGGAACAATCCAGGCCCTCTCCGGCTCCCTGTATTCTGCAGCTTCTAGGACATAAGCTTCTCTCAAAACCCTATTGATAGTCGCTAAGACTTGGCTACTGTCTATGTCTCCAAGGTATTCTACAGGTCTACCTTTAGGAGACGGAGAATCATTATAAGGATCGTAGTGAATAATGTCAATAGCTAGACCATTATAGACCACCAAGACATCTACAGGACCATTACCAGAGGGGCCGCGAACTACATCGAAAGCATGCGTATCGCGTAGGATCTCTTTAACCAGCTGGATAGCCCTACCGGCATTCTCCCAGATCAAGTAATATCACGCTCACGCACTTAGACTCGTCTTTATCGAGTCGTTTAACCGAAAAGTACTAAGGGTACATTAAGCCTTAACGCTTACACTATAATATAGTTTTTCCATATAATTTTAATATTATTCTACTAGTTCCGGGAAATCGACTAGGCGAGGTTAATTATAATCTTTGGGATAATGTATTATTTATTAGTCTCTCGAGTTTAGTAATTATTTAATGGTAAGGATCCCTATTGTTATATAAGCTGGGAATCCCTGTTTTGGATAACCTCATGAAACATACTTTTAATATGCCTAGTCTTCTAGTAGTAGCGGGTCATCCTGGATCTGGTAAGACTACTTTCGCAACTAAAATATGCTATAGCAACGCCCTTGAGGAAAAACACTGTGCTTATCTCACATTACAAGAGGACAAGGAGAAACTTTATGCCACTATGAAGAGGCTTGGCATGGATCTGAGCATGGTAGAAGCGAAGGGATACTATCATTATGCTAGGCTACCGATTATGGGAGCGACTATTGATGTGGCTCTAGACTCTATTAACAAGATAATTGAAGATATTAATCCAAATATTGTAGTAGTTGACAGTATAAACGCTCTCCTCTCCAGTATTGAGGACCAGAGTAGGACTGCTAGGGCAATCCTCCAAAACTATTTCTATAATTTACCGAGGATAATAAATGGTCTAGTCGTATTGATCGCGGAGATTCCATTCTATAGGCAGGATATATTGTTGGGGAGCCTCGAGTTCGTAGCGGACACTATAATAATACTGAAACATAGAATAGAGAAAGGCAGGCTCGTAAGAGCACTCGAGATTAGGAAGGCGAGAGGAGCCCCAATTTTAGAGGCTGAGATGCCTTTCACCATAATGGAGGGTAAGGGACTAAGGGTCTTCGCTTCTCCGGTGCTCGAACGCATAAGGGAGAAGGGAGAGGAGCTGAAGCTACCTTGCGAGGAACTCGAACACGCGATGGGCTTCCTAAAGCTTGGAGACCACGTATACTCGTATTTTCCGGCCGACGAAAGACCTCTTGAAGGACTTATGCTAGCCTTCGCGATATCGGTCTACAACGATAAGAAGCTCCAAATCATAAGTTACAGGTATGGGTCCGAGAGCCTAGCAATATTATTATGGCGTGGTACAGAACATGCTTCTTCTATTTATGAGAAGCTGAAGGGCGTAACCATAGACAAGGTATCACTCTACAATGTTTTTAAGAAGTATGTGGAGAGGAAAACGGCACTTGTAGGGATCAATCCATTTGCATATAGTTTACAGGAGCTCTTCATTGAAGAATTAGAGTTGATAGATAATGAAAAAGCTGATATCGTGATGTTCCATGGATCAGACATAATAGAGGCAGTCCAGAAACCCGAAGACTATATACCTCTTATCTACAACCAGGTTCACCAGTTAAAGTTCAAAGGAAAACTGGTGGTTAGAGCAAACGCAGACTATAATCCAATCTATAAGGAGATAGGATCAAGCATTGCCGACGTAATCATAGGCTGGGAAAACAGGCCATGTCCCGATGACGCTACTAAGCATTGTAGGACAGGTATAATATGGGGACGCGGGAAGACCAAGGTCCTGCTCAAAGACCTAGACATTTGGAAATGCATAGCTATGGGTCTCGAACCCCTCTTCAAGGAAGCAACCGTGGAGTAAGCCGTGTAATGGGGCCTTGGAAATGTCCCTCTGCGATTATCAGGCTATGGAGATAAAGGTAAAGGCCAAGATGAAGAGGCTAGTGCCAGGCCTGTATCTGATAATAAGATCAATGATGGGAGGAGGGGAAACGATAATAGGAACACTCCTCCAACATCCACAGCGCCTGACAAGTATACTGGTCAATAACTATGGTGACTCGATGGCCAAACTAA
>CAYROE010000010.1:0-26763 GCA_964425855.1 uncultured Desulfurococcales archaeon
CTGGCTGACAGACGATCAGGGAACAATATATATACAATTAATGACCGAAGATGGAGAAAACTTCTTCATAACGCCCATAAAGGTTCTGAAAGAAATGATAGAGGACGCCGAGAAACTACTCAGGAACAGGAGTTGAACACGAGGGAATACAAATAAGGAGACCAACACCAGCAAGGGAATAGAGCCTATGGCTCGCCGTCAGCAGAGCCCTTGTCGCCCATCATCTCCACCTCCCTGTAACAATATTACACGAGGAGGAATATAAAGAGTACTCCCACATATCCCACGGGTTATAAAAGTCCACCATAACAAAATAACGTTATGGGAGGAGTGATGGTTGGGGAGGGTGTGGATTCTGGGGTTCTTGAGGTTATTAGGAGGGTTGTGGTGGAGGAGGCTGGGGAGCTGGGCTTGGGGGTGGAGAGGATTATACTTTTCGGCTCCCGGGCCCGGGGAGAGGCAAGACCGGGCTCAGACTACGACATACTCGTAGTTGTAAAGGGTCAGGTCGGACGAGATGAAAAGAGGAAGCTCTCAGCCAGGATCCGGTGGAGACTTGCCGAGATGCTTATGCCGGCAGATATAATAGTAGTGGAGGAGGAGGCCTGGAGGACCTACAAGAGCGTGGTGGGCCACTTGTTCTACACGGTCCGGGAGGAGGGAGTTCCGGTATGATGCCCTGCAAGTGGTTGAGACAAGCCCGCAGAGATCTAAGAGCGGCCCGGTTGCTAGCTAACAACGAGCTATGCGGAGAGTCAGCCTTCCATTCCCAGCAGGCCGCGGAGAAGGCGCTGAAGGCCCTTCTATCAGCCCTGGGAGTGCAGCCGCCCAAGACCCACAGCTTGGAGTATCTCATGGTACTCATCGAGCGGAGGGGAGTAAGCACGCGAGAAATAAGGGAGGCATCTCTGCTCACAGACTACGCTGTGGAGGCCAGATACCCGGACTTCGGCGAGGAACCATCATGCGACGAGGCAGTGAGCGCCATTTCTCTGGCCCGAAGGGTAGTGGAGTGGTGTAGTGTGGCTCTGGAAGGCATGGGCATCAAGTGCAGAAATGGCAATGAACCCTGAGAATCCCCGAAATGTAGATCCTGCGAGGAGAACATTGTGGGAAGATAGGCACCGATAAGAAAATAAAGAAGGCCTATGCCTCTCCATCCTCAGAGCCCTTGTCGCCCATCATCTCCACCTCCTAGGATTATAAAAGCCTCCCAGAATAAATGATTGCATGGGAGAAACAATGCCCCGAAAAATAATCATAGAGATAGAAGTGCCCGAAGGGAAGACGCTGGAGGACCTACTGAAGGGGTTGAACTATAGGGTCCTGGATGACAGGGTAGAGAGACTTCGCAGGCTTTTCGAGGAAATCGAGAGGAAAGGGGTGAAAGCCGATAGGATTCCGTCGAGGGAGGAGATTTATGCTGATAGGACTCGATACTAACATCCTCGTCCACGCCACGGTCATCCAGAGCCGCGTGAAGCATGAGAAGGCCAAGAGATTCCTGGAGGAGCTCGTGGCCTCTGGCAAGTACCTGATAAGCCTCCAAGTCATCGGGGAATACTACTATACCATCCTCCGAATAGCCCCAAGCCTCAAGGACGAAGCCCTGCAACTCATAGAAATACTCGCCGAGCCCCAACACCTCGCTCACTACAACCTCCAGACACTAAACGAAGCATTAAGGCTCACGACCAGCCCCAGAAACTTCTGGGACACCCTCCTAGCCCTAACATATCTCGGGAAAGGAGCAGACGCCATAGCCACAGAGAACGAAAAAGACTTCAAAGGAATGATCAGGGCGGTAAACCCCTTCAAGTAGCCTCCGAGAGGTTTCTTTGTTTCCCCGGATCATAAAAGTGCACCATAACAAAATAACGTTATGGGAGGAGTGATGGTTGGGGAGGGTGTGGATTCTGGGGTTCTTGAGGTTATTAGGAGGGTTGTGGTGGAGGAGGCTGGGGAGCTGGGCTTGGGGGTGGAGAGGATTATACTTTTCGGCTCCCGGGCCCGGGGAGAGGCAAGACCGGGCTCAGACTACGACATACTCGTAGTTGTAAAGGGCCAGGTCAGACGAGATGAAAAGAGGAAGCTCTATTCAAAGGTTCATAGAAGGCTGGTCTCCCTCCTTCGCAGGCCTGTTGATCTCCTGGTAGTCGAGAGCAGCTGGTTCAGGGAGAGAAGCAGCATACCAGTAACCTTCGAGGCGGAGGTAGCTTGAGGGTGTGGAAATACACCTGTGAATAGCTCCACAAGCCTACGCTAATATCGAGGCCTCCCGAATAACACTGGAAAGGGGGGGGCTGGCGGATATCGCAGCGTTCCACGCACGACAAGCTGTGGAGAAATCTCTTAAGGCGCTGCTGTCAGCTGTAAGTAGGAGGCCGCCGAAGACACATGACATAGACTACCTGGCGGACCAGCTGGAGGAAGCCGGCGTGGAGGTACCAATGAGGGAAGAGATATCGGCGTTGACACTCTACGCCGTGGAGGCCAGGTACCCCGAACCTCCCATCACAATAGAGGAAGCGGAGTATGCCTGTAAAGTGGCGAGAGCCTTCCCCGGAACCGTGGAAAAAGAGATGGAGCACTGAGGCATCCGGCGCGGGTAAGAATTCTAAACCGACATAGATATAGACGAGGAGACCATAATGGAGATGGATATGATTTAAAGAGGAGTCTGGCCAGGAGTCTCGAAGAGTAGGGGCCCGAGGAGGGAGTACTCTCTGAAGGCCCTCAAATTATAAAGTCCTTCCAAGCAAAAATACTATTGTGGCGTACGCAATGGCCGGGACAAAGAAAGTAACAATAGAGATACCGGCTGACGTGGACGAAGAACTCTTCATAAGGCTGGTTACGAGAGAAGCTACAAAATTAGCCAAGCTCATCGAAGAATGGGAGAAACAAATGACTGACAGAGCCCCCACATCAGAAGAGCTGGCTCTCCTCATGGAAATCAAGAAATCCGTAGCGAAGACCGCCGAGGAAGGCTGAAACCCATGGACATAGTGGTGGACACCAATATCCTGTTCTCAGCTCTAACATAAAGTAGGAGAGTTCAACGCCTACACTCAAGGCTATACAAAAAGGGACACACCCTCCACGCCCCCACAGAACTAATAATCGAATTGGAGAAACACCGCGACAAGATAGAGAAATTTTCTCCCCTCCCCGCCCATCTCCTGAAAGACATCATAAATGAGGTACTGCCCCGCATACTACACCTCCACGCCACAAACAAAATACCATCAATGACAATAGACGGAGCCAAGAAGCTTGTGGATGATGTTGATTCCAGCGATTGGCCCTTCGTGGCCTTGGCCATGAATCTCGATGCCCCGCTCTGGACAGGGGATAAGAAACTCATAGGGCTTGCTCTCGAGACGAGACAGTTCAAAGCAGTGGATACATGGGGCGTGGAGATGCTCCTACAGGGCAGAGACTGGAGCGAGGTAGAGGAGGAGCTAATGAAGAGGTATCTCGGGGAGCCCATAATATAAGCTCTCCCCCATAGAAATAACAACATGGGAGAGGCGATTATCCCAAAGGGAAAGTTGAGGTCGAGATCTCTGAAATAAAGAGCCCGGATGAGATAATTAAAAGATTGTGATAGACAAGTATAAGGACAAGGCTGGACCTATGCCCTGAGGAGCCCCGGAGGATACTTGAGAAGTGGAGGAAGACAGGAATCGTAGATAAGGCTGGGGGTCTTGAGGACGATAGCCTGAAGGAGTTCCGATGAAGGCCTTCCTTGACGCCGACTCTTGTATGCATCAACCTCGGGTTCGCTATGTAAATACTGGACCTCTGGATAGACTCCCTTACAAGACATTACCTCTAGAGAGCCTCTTGTTCCGGACAAAATACTGTTGAGTATTCCGGAGAAAGTATGGTTTAGTCTACGTGTAGAGGCTCTAGTTTATCGAATTAGTGTAAAGGATTGAGCCTTAATGTTAACTCCCCGGTTAACACTAGACTGCTGAGGTATCCATGAATCGACTATGGTCGAGGTGTATTTTTATCGTAGTGCCTTAGTATGATGTTGCTATGTGTTTTTTGTCTCTAGAATTGTCGTTATTATTTGGTAGAGTTCTGGATCGTTGGTTTTGATTCGTTCTAGGCTCCAGGGCTTCCATCCTCCTTCTTTTACGTGGATTAGCACATTTCTTATCCAGGAATCATATATCTTGCCGCACTGGTTGTGTTTCTCGCAGCTTGCTCTGATAAAGAGCTTGATAACTTCATGTGCCTCCTCTATACTTAGACCTTTGACATTGACGAGATACCTCGAGATAACGTACAGTATAAGTCTGGAACGTCCATCGGGGACACCACTCTCTATTATCTTCTCAATCCATGTATAGCGAGCTCTCCTTCCCGATACTATTATTTTCTCCTCACATTCTCTCTTATCAGGACACATACTCGATAGAAAAGTCTCAAGAGCCTCCTTACACTCCTCATAGTTCCGCTCACATGCATGTACAACTTTTGACCATAAACTATCACGTTCATTCATCGACCACAGCACCGTGATTAAACGTATGACCACGATGATTAATAGGAGGAATCCTTTTATAACACTCATCAAATAGAAAAGATAAAGGGAAAGCACAGCGGCGGAGCCGGGTCGTCTAGCGGCCCAGGATGCGGGGCTTTGGATAGCGGATCCCTACCCTCCACCCCTTTTTCTATAATGATTTTATTGATTCAGCTTCCTTAGTTCGACAGCTATTTTATAGGAATTATTAAATAAATTTAATTTATTAAAAATAAATATTCTATATTTGTTATTGATTACATAACAACTGCATTTAATGTTCATCAGATTACAAATACTTATTGTAAGCTTAGCTATTTTTGTTGAAACAGTTGTTATAGCAGCACAGAAATAATTTCTCCGTCTTCGCTCAATATTTCCATCTGAGTCAATAAGTCCTTCAATGACTCCTAATAGAACTTCACTTGGAAGATTGTAGATCTCTCTGCTAAAAAGTATATTTAAGAATTCGGTTAAGGCAGATACTAGACATTTGCCTCGAACTGATATGACTAATTTTTTGTTCCTAGTGAATACATTGGCATTGAATCCTAGCGATTTTATGACTTGAACTAGTTTATTCCTAGCCTCGAATTCATTGTAACCAAGGAAAAATCTGATCCTATAGTCATAACGTTTTTGGTCTACATAAATATTTCCGTCTCCTAGCAAAAACCCAATAAAGTATCCCCACTTTCGCCAGCCGATTTGAGATACTAAATCTAAATATTTGACGTTGCACTTCATAGGAATCCTAGCATCTCTAAACTTATTAACCTTAGATACAGGGATACATCTGAAAATATATAACCTTGCTTCTAATATTTTAGATAATGAAGATAGAGGGTAGGGATCCGCTAGGAGAGCCCCCGTGACCGGGGTTCGAATCCCCGCCCGGCTACCACTTCTCCCGCAATAATTGATTCTATTCATCTGGATTTGTGATAAGGATATTGAATGTTAGAACTGTATTGTTTGTTCCTAGGAGAGTTATTGGAAAGATAGAATGTATGAGTCTTGGTTATGGATGGTGGAGATTTTATAATGCGTCGAATATCTTTTTGCCTCGATCTTTTCCTGGTGCGAAGCTTTCTTCTAGTGTTTCTACTAGTTTCCACGTGTTTTCTATGTATTCTTCTATTTTCTTTATTTCATAGGGTTTGTCTAAGAGGTGCCTGTATCGTCCCTGTAGTTTTAGATATTCTATTACTGGTTTCCGCTTGGAGGGATCTTTGTATCGTTTCGCGATTGGGCTTAATCTGAATTCTCCGTTAATATATTCATAGAGCGGGAAGAGTCCCGTCTCAACAGCTAGTTGCGCTACTCTTGCCGTAAGGGCCGGATCGAATCTCCAGCCTACGGGGCAAGGAGCTAGTAGATGGATGTAGCGGAACCCTTTTATTTTCGAGGCTCTTTGGAGTTTTTCTATGAAGTCTGTTGGGTAGCCTACGCTTGCTGTTGCAACGTATTTTACTCCGTGGCTTATTAGGATCATGGGCACATTCTTCTTGTGCTCCTTTTTACCCTTCCAAGTAGTTGTTGTCCAGGCCCCGTAGGGGGTAAGGCTACTTCTCTGTATACCGGTGTTCATGTATGCTTCGTTGTCTACACAGATGTAGATTATGTCCTCGTCTCTTTCAGCTGCTCCACTGAGGGCCTGGAATCCTATGTCTCCTGTTCCACCGTCTCCGGCCCATACTACGACGTGGACATCGTCTCTGCCCATTGCTTCAAAGGCCGCCTTCATTCCAGTGGCGGCACTTGCCGCTGCTGCGAATACTATGTTGAGTATGGGTGCGTTTATTCCGGAGTATGGTGAGATGCCCTGTATAACGCTACTACATCCTGCTGGTATGACTAGTACTACGTTGTCTCCGAGAGCCATTTTCACGTATCGGAGCCCCATGGTCTCTGGGCAGCCTGGACACGCGGCGTTCCCAGGCATGATGTACTTCTTGTCAGGTAGTTTCCTCAGGTTTATAACCATCTCCTAGCCACCTCCAGCATCTTTTCTCTACTGCTATAACTCTCGGGGAGAAGCCATAGTCGTGGGTTGAAGAAAAATCCATTCTCCTCCATGTTATGGATTATCGATAATATCGTTTCCTTGAATGTTTCCACTCTAACATCGACTCCAGCCAGGCCGGCTATGACTCCGACGAGACTCGTCTTTCCACCATTATTGTAGAGGGTACCAGCGACATCACTATAAAGTGGTCCATATCCTCCCATTGATATGGCCCTGTCGAAGACTATGACTCCTTTCACACGAGATCCGAGTTCTTCTAACTCCTCTTTTGGCCATGGCCTAATGTATCGTATCCTTGCAACACCTACCTTGTATCCATTCTCCCTTAGAGCATCTGAGGCAGCTTTTGCGTCTCCGCTCCAGCTCCCCGCTATCACAACTAGGTAATCGGCGTCGTCGCAATTGTGGCATTCTATGAGTCCTCCATAGCTTCTTCCGAAGACTTCACCATATTCTTTGTCGATCTCTTTTATGACTGTCTTAGCCGCTTCCATGGCCTCGTGCATGCTATATCTCATAAGGAAGTGGACCTCGTCAGGGGCTATATTGCCCATTACGTAGTTTGATTCTGGACTAATTACGTATGGTTGTCTTCTCGGAGGCAGCCACTCGTCGACCACTTCTTGTTCGGGGACGTCTACTGGGGCGCGGGTATGTGAAAGGATGAAGCCGTCAAGACCTATCATTACAGGTAGATATACTCTTGGATCCTCGCTTAGCTTGAAGGCTTGTAAAGTCATATCTAGAACTTCTTGGTTTTCCTGCGCTATCCCTATGATCCAGCCTGTATCTCTTTGATCAAAGATGTCCTGGTGATCTACATGTATGTTCCAAGGCGGCCCAATAGCTCTTGTGACCACTGCCATAACGAGAGGTATCCTTGAGCCTGCAGCCCACCATACAACTTCATGCATGTAGAGTAGTCCGTGGCTACTTGTAGCAGTAAAAGCCCTTGCTCCAGCACTAGCTGCTCCGAATACAGTGGCTAGGGCGGAATGCTCGCTCTCGACCCTAACCATTTTGGCGTCCAGCTCGCCGTTCTCCACCATAGCAGAGAGCTTCTCAACTATAGTTGTTTGAGGAGTTATAGGGTATGCAGATATCACCTTTACACGAGCGAGCCGGACTGCGTGGGCCACTGCATAATTTCCTGTTAGACTCATAAGCGGCATCTCATTACACCTCTGACACCATTTCTATAGCCTTAAAAGGACAGACAGCCGCGCAAACACCACATCCCTTACAGTAGTCGTAGTCTATCGCCACCTTTCCATTACTAGTCTTCAATATCGTGTTTTCTGGACAATACAGCCAACACAACATACAGCCTGTACACTTATCTTCGTAAACCACGGGTTTACTCGTTCTCCATGAACCTGTTTTTCCTACTGACCCCGGAGCCGGCTTGCTAAGAGGCGCTATGAAGAAAGTCTCCGGGGCCTGAAGTATAGGGCCTTGACCCATATTCTTCCACCCTCCAACACTTAACCATTTAAACATAATACATCGAATTTAAGAAAACAAGACATAGCTAATCCTAGCATTCTCTCGTCTCCATATATGCTCTCCGTGCTGCTTCCGCATTGGCTTCGCCGAGTTTACCGCTGAAGTTCTTCTTTATTGCCTCGATTATAGAGTCTAGACTGACTATCTCAGAGGCTTTCACTAATGCTCCAAGCATAGTGGTGTTTACTACAGGCCATCCACTGATTACAAGATTCAAATCCTTGGCGATTTTTGTTGCGTTAACACAGTACGTTTTTACACTAGCTTCCATTGGCTTCTCTTTTGAATTAGCTACTAGTATTCCGTCACTCTTTAGCCCTTCAACAACATTTACTAACTCGAAGATTTTTGGATCCAAAACAACGACAATATCTGGATTTGTAATCTGGCTATGTACTTGTATTGGCTTGTTGCTTATTCTCGCGAACGCCACTACGGGAGCTCCTCGTCTTTCTGCTCCGAAATGGGGAAATGCCTGAGCGTATTTCCCTTCTAGGATAGCTGCGTCTACTAGGAGATTCGCCGCTGTAACAGCTCCTTGTCCTCCTCTACCATGGAATCTTATCTCGATCATCAAGAGGAAACATCTCCCTCCACTTGTTAATGGTGGAGGCCTAGTTTTTAAAACTGTATATAAGTATCAATGACAATATACTGTTTATCGACATATATGTTTCGGATAACTATACATGGTCAAGATCTAAAATAATACAGGAATTATTAACTCAAGTAAAGGGTGTAGCAGTAGTGAATAGAAGACCCTCCGAGCCAAGAGTAGGTGTCGGAGCACTAGTAATAGAATCCGATAGGATACTTCTAGTGAAGAGGAAATATCCTCCCTCCAAGGGAAAATGGAGCATTCCCGGAGGACACGTCGAGCTCGGAGAAAGCATCCTTGAAACAGCGAGGAGAGAGCTAAAAGAAGAAACCGGAATAGACGCTATACCGCTCGGAGTAGTAAACGTGGACGACTACATAGCATACGATGAGGAAGGAATACGCTATCACTATGTATTGGTAACTGTACTCCTCAAACCACTCACGCATAGTATCAAGCCAGGTAGCGACGCGCTTGACGCCGGTTTCTTTAGGCTAGAAGAAGCAGAGCGTCTAGACCTAACTGTCTCGACAAGAGGGCTGCTAAAGAAACTCAAAGAAAAAGTAGTAGACCCGGAAGGCAAGATACTAAAGGTTAACACATATAGAGTTGAATGCACGGAGCATTGAGGCGATAATAATGGATACAGGAAACGATTATAGGTTTATCATGGCCGAGTACGCTGTAACTAGATTAAAGCAAAGGATAAGACAATGGGGAATGCCGTGGCCTCTAAACAAGTCAAAAGCCCTTGAAATCATAGAATCACTGGAGAGAGACGTAAAGAAGCTAAGATACAGTTATCTCCCCCCGGAACTCCTCCTAGAATCAGAAACACTAAGAGAACTAACATCGAAAAGCAAAGAACTGACAAAACTAGTACTCCCAAAACAACAGGTAAAAATGGAACAAAAACATCGCCTCGCTCTCGCCGAGATAAAGTGGGCTCTATCAATCCTCATCGGACTCCCCAACAGGATAAAATTAGGACAAACGAATCACCCGGTTTATGCAGTAGACGTCGTAGGAGTAGAAGTCACAAGGATAACTCCACTCGAAGGAACAAATAACCTGAAAGTCACGAGGGCCACTACAGGAACAATTGTATTCACAATAGTAACAAACATACAAGACATAAAACCTGGAGAAGTGAGAGCAGCAGCCTTACTTCCACCCGTGGAATTCCACGGAGTTATAAGCGAAGCCATGTACTCGAGCAGCCCTCTACCAAGAGAACTGATAGGAAAAAGAGTTCCAAGAAAATATATAAGCGGCGAGTTATCCGGTAAGATACTATCCGTACTCGGGAAGAGATAATGGTAGAATAAGACTCCTCCTAACCTCCGCTAGTCTCTCAGAGATCTTCTCTTTAATCCCGACAAATGGACCTCTCTCCTCTCCCTCCAAGAAATCCACGACTACTCCAAGGACAGCCAGCATTCCCGCTAGTGATTCAACTATTTCTTCGAGTCTCTTAGCCGAGTTAGGACTCATGGGTACTATGTCTTCTTGTAATCCACTGGTTACACTATTCTGTATAGAGAAGGGAATAGCAAGACTCCTTATTTTCGAAGCAAGAGACGCTGTTGTATATTGGAGAATCATTAGGCCAACACTGCTATTTTCACCACTAAGGAAATCCGCTATATGGTTTAACTCTTTCCTCATGATTTGTGCCGTAAATCTATCAATTAAATTAGCCATGTGGGCCCCAGCAAGGGCTGAAATATCGCACGCGATTCCTGCTCTAATAGAATGGAAATTGCATGCATGATAGACTCTATCATTTACCACAATAGGATTCTCAGTAGCTCCACAAAGTTCCCTACCAAGTAATTCGCCAGAATAATCCATGAGGTTCTTGACAGTACCCAGTATCTGCGGGACACATCTAATGCTGTAGGGTGCTTGAAGCAGATAATCCTTGTGATGCTTTGAGACATTATAGAGTTTCTGTGCTATCTCCTTTCCATTTTCGCAATGTTTCAATGATAGAACTTCTGGATAGAAGTGCTCTGGGTTTACAGGTATTAATGAGATAGTCCTGGTCACTGTATCGAGTAGTAATTCGTAGATTCGTTCCAGTGAATGTAAAGCCAGCATACAATAAGATGTACTGAAAGCAGTATTATTTATTAATGCTAGAGCCTCACCTGGCTCTAAATCTATTCTTGGTAGTCCTAGATCCTTCAATATTTTACTACAGGGGATCCTCCTATAATCCACGAGCGCTTCTCCCTTACCATAGAATATACATCTGAATGCCTCGGCAGAAGGTGCAAGATCACCGCTAGCACCTACACTCCCAGAGATATGAACCACAGGAATAATATCGTGCTCCAAGGCTTCCATTATTCTTTGTACAACTATGCTTCTTACAGGAGCAGGTCCCATAGCAAGTTGAACGAGCCTGGTAGCATAGAAGGCACGGACAAGCTCTCTACTAGCAATATAAGGACCGACACCAGCTGCATGTTCTTCGAGAACTATCTCCTCCCAGTTACTAGGGCATCTGCTCGACTTAGTAAAAAGTTCGCCAAGACCTGTACAGTACCCATAGACTCTCCGCTTATTTGCCTCCTCCAGGTACGTTCTACGCGATTCCTCAAATCTCGAGAGAAGAAACTCATCTATATTTAAACCCTTATTCGATAGAGCAATATCAACTATGTCTCTGCGAGATAGACTACACTCGGTACGCAGTAATCGCATACCTTATCATCCTCCATGCTACCTACGAGAACGATATAGGATGGGAGATCACCACTATATTATCCACGCCTGGCAAAGAACTTAGGTAGTCTTACGCCTCGTTGTCCTTTATAGATACCGCTGTAGGGCGAGGCTGGAATACCCATTTTGACCAGTACAAGGTGTAGGAATCTCTCTCCTGGATAAAGTTTTACGGGAAACTGTGATCCTATGACTTCTATTGTGAGTTCTCCTTCGAATCCTGCATCGACAACTGTTGCAGGAACATATATACCAGTGCGAGCCCATGTGCTTCTAAGGTTTACTAGGCCAGCAATATAAGAAGGTAGTCTGATGTATTCTAGTGTATGTAAGAGGACATGGGTCCTCGGAGGGATTATTATTTCGTTGGTTTTACGACAGTCGTAGTAGTCGTTTGGATCTCCTGGATTACGCGGGTCAAGTATCTTATCAGTATCCCTCATGATGCAGTATGAGGAACCGAGTCTTAGGTCTAGCCCGTTTTCGCGTATTATCTCCTCATCTAATGGTTCGATGCCGAGCTCTCCTGCTCGAAGTAGGATCCTTATCTCGTTATCACTTAGGATCAAGATCCTGCACCAATACTAGCATTAGACATGGTAGGAATAAGAAATCTTCTATTAATGCGTCTAAAGAGGATAACTATTTTAAACAGTTCAAGGCGTCAATAGGAGACGGTGATAAATAGATGATATTCAAGGTGCTCTGGAAGGACAGAAGATTCAAGGCCCTCACGCTTCTGGCAGCAGCT
Organism: uncultured Desulfurococcales archaeon; assembly: GCA_964425855.1. GTDB lineage: Archaea > Thermoproteota > Thermoprotei_A > Sulfolobales > Acidilobaceae > S143-63. Next base: position 12,158 of record CAYROE010000010.1, read on the forward strand.
CTAGCCTTCGTATTCGCTTTTATGACTGTATCATACGTGGCAAGCGCACAGACAGAGACTGCAACAGCTACCTCAGACATATATGCAAAAGCACTAGGTAGCGCCCTAGCAGTAGGTCTAGCAGGTATCGGAGGAGGCTACGCAGTCGGTGTAGCAGGAGCAGCAGCCGTAAGTGCAGTTGCCGAGAACAGAGAAATCTCGGGTACAGTCCTACTCTACGTAGCTCTAGGAGAAGGAATCGCAATCTACGGTCTACTAGTAGCGCTAATGATAATATTCGTCCTCTAATCCAACAATACTCAAATAATATCATTAGCAACGCCGCCGTTTTTCTCGGAGCCTAAATGATCATCCAAACACTCGTTTAGATCCTGATAGATATGTCGTTGATACAAACATATTTTTCAAATGTAATTCTTGGAATTGCTAAGCATATTTGAACCCGATAGACTCAATAAACACTAGTGGTGTATAGAGTGCCATCTGAGCCACCTAGAGAAAAATGGTCTAAAGAATATCCACGATGGTTTGACTGGATAATTGAAGAAGCCGAGATCTATGATTATGGCAGATACCCAGTTAAAGGCATGGGCGTATGGATGCCATATGGATTCCAAATAAGGAGGAGAGTAATCGAGCTAATCAGGGATCTCCTAGATGCTAGGGGACACGAGGAAGTATTATTCCCAATGCTTATACCCGAGATACTTCTGAGGCGTGAGACAGAGCATGTGAAGGGCTTCGAAGACGAAGTGTACTGGGTAACTCACGGTGGACTCAAGCCCCTTGACGTAAAACTAGCTCTCCGACCAACAAGCGAGACGAGCATCACGTATATGGAAACTTTCTGGATAAAGAGCTACAAACAATTACCAAAGAAATACTATCAGATAGTCAGCATCTTTAGATATGAGACCAAGGCCACGAGACCAATGATACGACTAAGGGAAGTCACGACCTTCAAGGAAGCACACACAGTACACGACAGCTTCGAAGACGCTGAGAGACAAGTCAGAGAAGCACTGGAAATATACCTCGAGTTCTTCGACCGCCTCGCTATACCATATATTGTCTCTAGAAGACCAGAATGGGACAAGTTCGCAGGAGCCCTCTATACTATAGCGATAGACACTATAATGCCTGATGGAAGAACACTCCAGATAGGAACAGCACACAATCTAGGACAGAACTTTACAAAGGCATTCGATTTCAAAATACAGCTACAAGACGAGAGCCTAGACTATCCATGGCAGACAAGCTACGGAATAAGTGATAGAGTAGTAGCCACCGTAGTCTCAATCCATGGAGACGATAGAGGAACAGTCCTGCCGCCCAACATAGCGCCAATACAAGTAGTAATAGTCCCTATACCGGCCAAGGACGAGGAATCAAAGAAACAAATCGAAACATTACTAGACCAAGTAGTTAAGGCTCTGAAAGGAGCCGGTATACGGGTAAAAGTAGACGATAGAGAAGAGATGCGTCCAGGAGCCAAATTCTTCTACTGGGAGACAAGAGGCGTACCCGTAAGAATAGAGATCGGTGCAAAAGAGGCAAAAGAGTCAAAGCTCACATTAACGAGGAGAGATACCCTTGAAAAGATAACGATAGATGCAGAGAACGTGGTAGTCGAGGTCCGCAAAGTGTTCGACGAGATATACGACAACCTCTACAAACGGGCTTGGAACTATCTAAAACAACGTATCAAGAGAACAGACAACCTCCAGGAAGCAAAAGACTGGATAAGAGACAGAAAAGGCGTGGTTGAACTACCCTGGTGCGGCCACGAGGAATGCGCTCTAAAACTAGAAGAAGAACTGGAAGGTAAAGCACTCGGCACACCCTGGCCACTCGAATCTGCTCCAGAGACTGCTAAATGTCCCCTATGCGGTAGAAACGCTATAACGTGGATGAGATATGCCAAAAGCTACTAACTTCCCTGAAAGCTAGGATTTAATAACTAATATCCATAATAGCGTAGGTTGGGTAGGGAAGATGCCAAAGAAGAGAGAGAGCAGAGGAAGGAGAAAAGGTGCAAAGGGAAAAACAGGTACTATACAATGCGATAACTGCGGTAGACTTGTACCCGCTGATAAGGCAATATGCGTGACCCGAATGTACAGCCCAGTGGATAGGGCATTAGCAGAAGAACTAGAGAAGAGAGGCGCAATAATAACAAGATACCCAGTAACAAAATGCTACTGTGTATCATGTGCAATACACTATGGTATAATAAAGATAAGGCCAGAAAAAGAAAGAAAGCCCAAGAGATTCGAGCTCTGAGTAGGGAATAATAGAGGTTCATAGCATAGAACTGGTCTCCTCGTCAATTCCCCGGATATTTTCTCTATATGATTCATAATCAAAAACGTAGAATTCCTCATATGGGGATAAATCCCTTAGCGCATAATCCATAATACAACATGGAGGATTAATAGTGGGCCTAGTAGATGTACTGACAGGCTTAAAGCTAGTTACTGACAGAATGTATGCTGCGCAGGTAGATTTCGTGATTGCAGGACCGATAAACCTATGGATTAGAGGATTATTGCAGAACCCCCAACCCCTATATATTGTAATGGTATCCGACAAACATGATAACGTGGAGAGATCGTTGAAGGCACTGAGGATAAGAGCTGTAGAAACAGAATGGCCTGTAGAATACCAGCATATTGAATCTAATAGAATATTCTCTGGAGTCATTGATAACAGATATAGAGTAGCACTAGTGTCTGACCCCCTAAAGCTGGAAGCGATAGGAGAATATACTAGTGTAGAAAACATAGCTAGGAATTCCAAAATGGTCTTAATAGAAGACAAACCTCTAAGGCTTGCTCCCCTACGGGTCGAACTAAATATTCATGGGGGAGAAAAAATTGGCTAGACATAAAAAGCTGAGAAGAGCCAGCGAATCCTACGCAGTATGGTTCCTAGAAGAAAACGGATACTCGGTTCAGGACATAAATAGGCCCCTCAGAATCAATGACGTCGAAATATCCGACATAGATATAGTCGCGGAAAAAGACGGAGTACTCTATGCAGTCGAAGTTAAAGCCGGTCTAGCCGACGTTAACACTATCAGACAAGCAAAGGTAAATGCTGACCTTGCCGGATACAAGCCTATGGTCATAGCGAGAGGCATAGATGAAAAAGCACGTATTATATCCGACAAACTCGGCGTCGAGGTCATAGTCCTACCAGATATCCTATATGCGGGATTCGACGATCTCAAGCACGCAGTCAAAGAAGCGATATATGATTTCATGGAGGAATTCATAGAACACGTTGACTGTAAGAATGCTATAAAATACATTGACACATTAGATAAACTAGCGGGTTCTAATAATTTCAAAGAGTTCGCCGAGAAACTAAGTCTATCTCTGGAAGAAGCGGCTCGAGTCCTCTATAAGCTGAAGGAAGAAGGATTAATTCCTAAGGCGACGTTTAGGAAAGCAAGATTCTATGCTAAGATACTAACAGTTCTCTGCGGATTACTTAGATAGCATAAAGGGATGATAATTAGAGTGTGCCCCGCCCCTGACACCGGCGCTCATATCGCCGAGAACTCCTCGGACCCTTCATTTCGCGCCGGCTCATATAGCGGGGCTAATGTGCCCTGGCCATTTACTATAAGTTAATAACAGGACCTAATTATTTCTCGTGATTTCGTGTATAATATTAAGTTGTGTTATCCTCGAGATGAAGTGTAACAGTTTTCCTAGTCCTTTTCTTTCCACTTGATGTAACTGTTACTTCTTCATGCTCGATTCTCGAAATCTTCGACTTATAATGTTTGGATAGGCTTTTAGCGAGTTTCAGCGCTGATCCCCTATCCGAAAAGTATACGTTTATCTGTTTCTTTATTCGCACGAGATCTACGAATGATCTTGTCAGGCCGAGCTTCAAGATTTCCATATAGATTCTGTTCTCGAGTTTGTCTGGGTTATATCTACCTCTTATTTGTAGTACAGTATCGTATTCGCCACTGACACGCACTTTACACAGAGGGCATGTGCTCGGTTTTAATCTAACTGTTATAGTCTTTGACTCTTTGACTGATACGTCGTCTATGACTGCTTTAATGTGTAGGCTTATTCTCGTGGACCAGTTGGGCATGGTCTCGTACTCAATTCTTTCTAGTTTTATATTCTTCGCGTAACCACCTGTTCTCATTGCATGTTCAATTCTTTGTCTAACTATATAATGGACAATACTGTTGATGGCCTCGTGAAATGAGTTTACCTGTATCCATCTACCCTTAATCCTAACACTACCACAGTATTTACATATCTCGTACTCGTGTTTTTCCTCGACGGAGAGAATCCCGTAGTGCCTTACATAGCATTCTGGACATAGTCCTCTAACAACGGTTTTTGTTTCACGTCCACAGCTTGGGCAAATCCTGGTCATTATCTCTACAACACCTTTACACTAGAATCACTCATGGCTCCATGAAGAATAATGGGGCAACTATCTTGTAAATACGTTTGTTGGGGAATTAGTCATATTCGCTATTTAGTTTATTTACTAGTTTTTCAGCAGTTTTTATTGCCACATGGTACAGTTTCTCCGATATCAGACCCTCGTTATATGCGTTGTCGATCTCCTCTCTATCTATTATTTCGGCCGGCTTTCCGACTTTCTTTACAACGTCAACAAGAAGGTCGATGTATTTAATCCTTCCATGGCCTATCTCAGGAGGAGTGTTAATGTTTGCATAGACTCCCAATAGGTCACCGTCCCTTGTATAGTATTCGTGGATAAGATACCAGTTTCTCGTGTTTAGCTTGGTTACTGCCCTGTCGCCAGGTTCTTTCTCGAGACCTAATCCGTCTAGAATGCCTGGCTTTGTGAATACTCGGTCAAGCTCTACCTCGATTGAATCATTAGTTATTCGTGCAGATACTAGGTTGAAGGGTCCTAGTCTAATTGTTTTTCCGTTCGGCTTGATATGGTCGAATAATATACCTCTATGTGACCTTTCTAGGAGAAAGTATGATATTGCGAGGCCATTATCTGGAGAGGGCTTGCCAGAGAGTTTGCTAGCGTTCTCGGCGCAGTCCACTAGAAGGCTCTCGGTATCACCGAAACTTTTTAACGTGTGGTGGTAAGTAATTGTTGGTCTTGCTTCTTTCCTGTATTCGTCTAGGATTAGCTTTGCTACACTGGGAAGAGTTATAAATCCTAGGAATTCTCCTTGCTTTACGACGCTTAGCTGTGTAGGTGTGTTTTCATTGAGGTTTTCTATTTCTACTGTTAGTCTCTTTATCTCGTCTTCTATTTCTGGTAGTTTTCCAAGCCTGCTATTGCTTCTAAAATGAACATGGTAATTATCGAGGTCTGCGGAGAATCCAGCAGTCATGAGGAGATCTGCTTTGAGATCTGGATCTTTGATATGCTCGCTAAAGCTTACACCTCTTCCGGGATAGGAGACTATTACATAGTCTCCAACTAGTCTTAGGCCAGGCTTCGCGATAATTTTCCCGTCCGGACTATCATGTATAATGGTTAGGTAATAATAGTTTCCAGGAGTTAGGTCACTACATTGGTCGCCTTTTACTGTTATCTTTCTCTTATTGGGTAGTAGGTATACACATGAATTGTTTGTATGTTCTTGGAGCAGCGCTGATACTATGGTATTGTTCCCGTACACGCTTTTTTGTATTGTAACATACTGTAGCTCATCAATCAGAGTATTGAATACGGATTCCCCGGCTTCCCAAGGATAACCGAATACAAGTATTGTGTCGGGCTTATCTCCCAGACTCTTGACGGTGGCATGTGCGGGAGCTTCTACTGCTGGAATATCGATTTTTTGCTGTAACACCTTGCTCATGTCTACAATAATGTATCCTTTCCTATGTAGCATTACTGTTAGAGCCGTTGCATATATTCCTCTTATCCTGACCCTATAGACGCTCATCTCTCTAAACACCACGTTTATTCCTAGTCTAGATAAATGACACTATACATGGTGCTTCAAGAGATAATAGTATCAACCTAGATACTCATAGGTGTCAACATTAGCATCCACACAATAGATAAAATGATGGAATTTTGGATTCGGAGTCCTCAGTCTCTGACCGTTTCAAGGATGCTTATCGCTTGCCAGATCTTAGTCCTGGCATGGAACGGCATATTTGGATCTTGGCTTACCTCGTCTAAAGCGCTTATCGCGTTTGCCGCCCTCACAGCCGGCGAGAGGCTAAGGTCTCTGAGATACGTTAATGCATTAGCAGCGGCTCTACGTATGTTCCTAGGGACACCCGTATCGTTAACGATACTCGCGAGAACTGCCATCGCCATCCTTATTTTTGCCTCATTGTCTAGAGGTGCTTGTGCGCTCATTTCATTATCCCTCCATTAAACGCCACATTTAACTAGTTTAAGCGTTCACAATTAAGATTTTACTTTTCTGCGTTCAAAACAGTATAAAAGAGTGTATAATAAAAAGAACGTGCAAAATTAAATCAGAGTGAATAAGATGAATATAGGCGCGGGCGTAGGAGATTGTCGAGACTAGTTATCAGGGAGCTCTTGGACCCCTATGAGTTTATCGAGGCGGTAGAAGTCCAGAAAAGTGCGTGGAGAATGAACGATTATAGGGAGGCCGCTCCAGCACATTTACTTCGAGCTCTTGCAGACAATGGAGGACTAGTCCTAGGAGCTTTTCTCGATAGTAGGCTTGTAGGCGTCTCATATGGGTGGCCCGTATACGATGAGTATTTTTATAGCCATGCAACTGGTGTAGCGTCTAACGTAAAGTACAAGGGTGTGGGTTTCGAGCTGAAAGCCGCTCAACGCGCAAGAGTCCTCGAAAAATATCGTCTCGGAAAAGCAATGTGGACATTTGACCCATTACAGGGACTAAACTCTGTTTTCAATCTAGCCAAACTAGGCGCTATAGCCCGTATATACTTACTCGACTATTACGGCGAGATACGGGATTCAATAAACATCGGTCTTGGAACCGACCGAGTCAAGATAGAATGGTACTTGACAAGCCGTAGAGTATTATCAAGACTCGAAAGACGCTGTAATCCGTCTCTAAGGAAACTCTATAATATGGAACCGGCCATGTCAATAAAGTACTCGTTCATAGACAGCATACCTATACCAGAAGATACCATGCCTGTGTCAAAGTTGCTAGAAAGAGATATTGTTATAGTACCTATACCAAGAAACGTTTCATCGCTAAGAGAGCATTCTAGAGAATTGCCATCAAAATGGAGAATGGCCACTAGAAAAGTCTATAAAACACTAATAGAAAACGGCTATGTACTAGTCGATGCTATAAGATCAGATCAATCAAGCATAATCTATAATATCTTATGGCGCGTAGACCTGCAGGATATACTAGGTAGAGAGGAGCCCTGGAGAGAATGCTAACATTCCCCAAGCCTAGATTTTGCATATAGCGCTATGATAACAGCATAGTCTATTATTAGAATACCATAGGTCTCTATGACTGCCGCACTAGGCCATCCCACTAGGATTTCTACGAGGAATGCTACTGGAAACGCCAATATACTAGCCCATAACGCAGATTTGACCAAATTATCCTTTATCTTCCTGTATATTCCAGACAATATGATTATCAGAGATATATCTGCCTGGATAAAGAACCATGTAGACACGAACACGTGAGGACGCGTGCCTGAAGGATATACTCCAATCAATGCTAGGAAGACTCCAGCCAGAACCATATAGGACCAACCAACGAGTTCAATATTATTTAGCGGACAACTCATGCATCCTAGGCTAAACAATATTATTATAGATCCGACTATCATAAGCCCATAATTATAGAGTCCAGGGCAACAACTATTAGACCCTCCGAAATCACTGAAAGCGTCTTTAGTAAAGACAAACCATGAGCTGTTAAGGATCCATGACGAAATAATGACGATCCAAGCGGCAATTACAGCAATGAACCCCAGAAAGCATAGCTTTCTGCCTATATCTCTATGATTCATTTTCTCGCACCGTGAACTTTTTCATGCCATGTAATATCCGAAGGAGTCCCCTAGTTATAGGATGTATCTCGAAATAATAATATTCTATAGAGACAATAGACCCTATAAATGGAGGCTATTGGTGGATGTGTCTTGAAAATCCCAGGTAGACTAGGAGACCTTTTAACCGAATGTGGAAGACTACTACAGGTCGCGCTCGATTTCATAGATCCCTGGAAAGCACTAGAAACAGGAATTATATCACTAGTAGGAAAACCAGTAGTACTCGAGGCAGGAACACCGTTGATAAAATCCTATGGTATGCAGAGCGTAAGGATGCTTGCAAGTATACCGGGCGTAAACGCAGTTGTTGCCGACACGAAAACAATGGATACAGGGAGACTAGAAACAGAACTAGCCGCATCATATGGTGCAGACGTCGTCACTGTACTCTCGGTAGCACCCGACGAGACGATCCGATCCATGGTTGGAACTGGAGAAGATTTGGGCATAGCTGTCTACGGTGACCTCATCGGGCATCCGGAACCTATCAAGAGAGCCGAACAACTCTGGGAGCTGGGAGTACATGTTGCCCTGTTCCATATCGGTATCGATCTCCAGGAGAAACTAGGTCTCTCTGCAGGAGAAAGAGTAGAGACGGTAAAAAGACTCAAGGACGTTTTCCCAGGGCCAATAGCAGTAGCAGGAGGAATAAGACCAGAAGAAGTCTCCAGTCTCTCGGAGGCGGGAGCCGACATAATCATTATAGGAGGAGCAATAACTAGAGCAGAGAATCCAAGGAGAGCCGCGCTCGAAGCATATAAGCGTCTTGGATCGAGGTGCTCATAAAAGGATGACACAAGACTACGAGCTCCAATCATATAAAGGGATAATAAAACACGTAAAGGAAGACTCGTTGATTATCGTACCTCTTGGTAGCATAGAACAACATTGTGAAGCACCTCTAGGAACAGACTCCATAATAATAGAGAGAATTGCTGAACTTGTCTGTAGTTATCTAAAGGATGAGCACAATAATAAATGCCTAGTAGCGCCGACAATTTATTATAGTCATAGTCCAGAATGGATCAACTGCCCAGGCACAATATCCCTAAGGGCAGAAACCTTCAGAATGCTTGTAGAAGACATATTATACTCCCTTGTTTCAGCCGGGTTCAAGAGAATAATCTTATTAAATGGTCATGGAGGCAACTCCGGATTATTAGATGCTATTGCTAGAGAATTCTCAGCATACCTCCCCAATATAACTTTGCTCGTTATAGATTATTGGAGGCCCGCCGGGCTTAGACTGGGCCACTGCGACGAGCTCGAATCATCCTTCTTAAGAGAGGCATTAGGGAAGGAAATCGACTGTAACTGTACTAAGGAAATTGATCTAGGAAAAGGATACATTAGGTTCACGGCTACGGGAACCGATCCGTGTGGTGTGAAGCTAGTCGTCGAGGAAGAGAGCCAGCCCATAAGCCTAGAAGACGTTGCTAGACGTATAGTTAGCGTAATAGTAGAGGCTCTGAAAAAGAAATAGGTGCAGGGCTAAATGGCTAAGATCGTTATCATCAACGAGCCTGATCTTGAAGAAGCAGTCAAGACCTTACAGGAACTACTTGATAGAGGAGCCTGGATATCGTTATACTGTAGTTGTATGGTAGAATACGAGGGTAGAGGTTATAGTAGAAGTACTTGGGGAGACAAGCACATCATGATCAAGCCTTCAGGGAGTATAATCATACATGGTCATAAAGGATTCAGACCGGAAAACTGGCAACCAGATAACAGCATATTCACATTAGAGACAAGCGAATACTTGGTTATCAAAAGCATAAGGAAGAAGCCACGAGAAACGCTGAACGTGATTTGCCGAAAGATATATGGGTTGATGGCTCTTGAAGACTTTGAGACAGGAGAATTCGTAATGTATGTGGACGAACATGAGATAAGAGACTATCTGATAAAGAACCCAGAGATAATCGAGCAAGGCTTTCGCCCGGTCAAAAAGGAAAAGCCCGTTGAGCCAGGATTCATAGACATATATGGTATAGATTCCTCGGGAATCCCTGTAGTGGTCGAGATAAAACGCGTGAAGGCAAGTGTAGAAGCAGTGAAACAGCTCGAGAAATACCTGTTAGCATTAGAGAAACATGGTGTCAAGGCAAGAGGCATACTTGTTGCTCCAGGATTTACGGAATCAGCTATAAAGGAGGCATATAGAGCAAGAATAAAGCTTGTGTCAATTGATCCCCTAGAGATCCGAAAGAGATTGTCTAAAAAGGACTTGCATAAGCGTAGACTAACAGACTATTTCTAGATAGTACTCGGAAATAGATTAACACTCATATATCCAGACGTAAAACTTATCGAAGCCTCCACGTTTTTTCTTTTTCGCCTCAGCGTACTCCTCTAGATCTCTAATAGTGAGTTCCTTTAGTTTTAACCATGTTCTGAGAGCTTCGTATAAATCGGCTGCTTCTTCTATATTCCTTGCCTTTAAGAGTTCGTTTGCTTCTTCTACTATTTTCTGTAGCAGGAATTCTTCTATTTCGTTTTTATCGTGGAGAAGTTTGATTTCGCCTCTAGAGATAATTTCAGGTATTTTGTCTCTGACTAGTTTAGTACATTTGTTCAATATATCATCTCCACAGGCACTCGTATCTTTGTAGGAGTAGGGATTAGAGGTCTAGGCTATGTGATATATGAAATTGTTATTTGATGAGTGCTTCTTCTGCTGCGATTTCTGGGTTGAAGCTGATGTATTCTATCATACTTCCTCTGATTAGTGCTTTTCCAATACGTGCTCTTATTGTTTTTCCATCGTCCTCAAGCAGTACCGTGTCATCGAGGACGAGGTTCATTGTGCTGTCTGTTGCTAGTAGCGTTCCCATGTATTCGCTTCCGTCTTTTAGCCTTACATATATTTGTTTCTTCATGTGTCTCCTGAGATATCCTAGCGGGTTTGGTCTATGTTGCTGGCTCATTGTTCTTTCACCGTCCCATGGCCTAATTGTCTATGAATGGATATTTATAATGTTATGTAATTACTCGACATGCTCGACAATGGGAACGAATAAATATCCGCTTTCTAGTATCTTCGCCTACAGTAATCTCTTGAGGATGAATTCCTCGCAGACTCTATTGCTATTGTCGCAGAACTTGACGCCTTCAAGCTCAAGTAGCCTTCGCTTGAAATATGCTCCTCCAAGACTATAACCTCCTAATTCACCGTTGCTCCGAACCACCCTGTGGCATGGAACGACTATTGGTTCATTATTCATCTTTACGAGCATGCCAGCGACTCTAGGATGAACTCCTAAGATTTCTGCTATGGCTTTATATGTGGTGACTTTCCCAGGAGGGATGAGAAGTAGTAACTGTTTTGCTAATTCAAGCAAATAACCGAGTTTCTTGGGCGTATCCAAGAAAAAGGCCCCCTTCTACGGCCTAGAAAGATTTTACAGGTTGCTCTGCTCCACAAGCCTCGCATACTAGTATCCAGGCCTTGCCCCGCTTCTCTAACCTTGTATCTATACTACCACATGTGGGGCATCTTACGTAGTTCTTTAGGAACAGGTCGAGGAACTTGGCAATCACTTTTCTCGACACCTTCACATTTAGTACTAGTTGGCCGCTATTGGGGTCATAGCTTCCTGCCGCGGCCAGTTCTTTTTGAAGATATCTTGCGACAAGTACAGGATCGCGTTTAAGCTTCATACTGATCTCTCGGAAGTTCCTTACAATTGTCTGGTTACCTAGACGTATGATCTGGGGGATTGGAAGAGTATAGTCCGCAGTACCGCTTTTTGGTGGAACCTTTTGATAAAGTCTCTCGAGTAGTGCTTGGTAATCGTAAAGTATCTTTTTCTCGTCGCTCACTTTCTTCACCTTTTTTCTCTGTATAGTTTAAAGAATAATAACATATCCGTTGATATAGCCCTACTAGAATAGATAGCCCTGGAAATCAGACCAGAACTACTGGTTACAGAAGGGGAGCACAATCTATGAAGAAAACCTACTATATCGAGACATATGGATGCGCATTAGCCCAATACGAGAGCCTAGTGATGGAAGAGATACTTAGAAATAGGGGTTTCCAATATCAAGGTGATCCTTCAAGTGCAGAAGTAATAATTGTAAACACTTGTGCCGTGAGACTAGACACAGAGCAGAAAATTGTCGAGCGTTTAGAACAACTCCAAAGGATCAATCCGGGAGCAAAACTAATAGTTACAGGATGTCTCGCGTCGACTAGACCAGGTCTAATTAAGCGTGTTGCAGAAAAAGCTTCATTACTCTCACCTCAAAACTCTTCCAGGATACTAGAAGCTATAGAATCAAGGAATCCCGTCACATATATAACTAGGGAAAGGGATACTAGAGTTCACGCCTATATGCCGGTCAAGGGTAGAATTGCAACCATAATGATCCAGGAGGGGTGTAGAAACAAATGCTCCTATTGTATAACGAAGCTAGCCAGAGGAGCCCCTAAGAGTTATCCTCCTAGACTAATCATAGAACAAGTTAAAAGATCGGTCGAGAAAGGAGCATTAGAGATTAGGCTCACTGGCACTGATACAGGAGCGTACGGTGTAGATCTGCCCGGAAAGATTAATGTGGCAGATCTAGTAAACATGATTCTAGATAAAGTTCCCGGCGAGTATTTCATAAGAATAGGTATGATGACTCCAGAAGAAGCGATAAGAATAATTGACGACCTTATAGAAGCCTATAGAGATAAGCGTGTATTCAAGTTCTTCCATATACCTGTTCAGTCAGGATCCAATAAGGTTCTCCGTATAATGGGGAGAAGATATACGAGGGAAGAATACGAGGATCTCCATAAATCTATTAAGAAGCATTATCCGGATTCGCTGTTCGCTACAGACATAATAGTTGGTCATCCGGGAGAAACCAATGAGGACTTCCAAGAGACAGTAGAACTAGTCATGAAACTTAGGTTTGAAAGAGTTCATCTAGCCCAATATAGTATAAGGCCGCATACAAAGGCTGCATCCATGAGACAAATATCCGACCGGGTAAAGAAAGAGAGAAGCATAGTTTTGACTAGATTAATTGAAGTCATAGGAGAAGAGATTTATGGTAGCTATGTAGGAAAGATCGTAGACGCGGTTATTGTGTCAAAATCTTTTAGAGGAGACAAGTACACTGCTCGTATGCATAATTATTTCCCGGTAATTGTCGATTATAGTAACGGAGAGCCGCCAAGGAAGCATATTAAAGTAAAGATAATAGACAACTCGTTCTTCGATCTACGCGGAAAAATATTATGAATACACTACTCTTCTTCCTCCCACTCATCTATCTCCTCTTCCTCTTCCCAGAGTTCTTCCTCCTCTATTTCTTCCAGTTCCTCCTCGTCAAGTTCTTCCAAAAGTTCTTCATCGTAATCATCTTCCTCCCAGAACTCTTCCTCTTCCAGCTCTATCTCCTCTTCCTCCTCCCAGAATACTATCATTATTACCATCACCCTTCATACAACTATTTTTCTCCTGTCTCCAGATACCATCTATCATACGAGAGAGGTTAAAAAGATAGAGGCGTTAAACGCCATGATAGAAGAATACGTTTACGATTTCAAGCCACGGTGCGCCATCGTTATGGCTCCTTGGGAGCTAGAAGGCCTCAAGCACAAAGTCGAGAAAACTAAAGCAGCTGTGAAGGCAGGCCATGGATACATGAATATAGGAATAAAGAGGACCAGTAAATACGTAGAGGCCAGAATCCTAGACGGGACATGTAAGGATTATGTTATTAGAATAGATCCCAGCGTGTTTGACAAAATCGAAATCGATCAAAAGAAAATGTATGTTGTATCGGATGAGAGCATTTCCGTTGTGGAGATCAGGTCCGAGAAATATTATAAACTATTGCCTACTGTTCCAAAGAGCTATCCTTCCCTAGAGATATCAGGAATACACATGCACAGGATATGGAATTCAGATCCAAAGCAAGACACTATACAGAAAATACGTGCTGCTAGGATAAGGAGAGGCGACATAGTACTCGACACTTGTATGGGGCTCGGATATACAGCGATCTGGAGCACCAAGCGAGGAGCCCATCGTGTTTACACAGTGGAGATCGATCCAAATGTTATACGGATCGCTGAACAGAATCCCTGGAGCTGGGAGCTAGATCGGGTCAATATCACGACCATTAAAGGCAATGTTACAAGACTTATACGCGAGTTTCCCGATAATTTCTTTGATAAAATTATCCATGACCCTCCAAGGATTTCAGCGGAGACAGGAGACCTGTATGGTAGCGAGTTCTACGGAGAGTTGTACAGAGTACTCAAACCAGGAGGCGTTTTGTTCCATTATACTGGGAACCCTGGGAAAAAGAAGAAAGGGAACTTCCCGGGCCGAGTAGCATCGAGGTTAAAGAACGCGGGCTTTTCAAAGGTTCTGATTAGGGTAGAGGAGGTGTTGGGAGTAGTCGCGTTTAAGTAGTAAATGGAGGAAGGATAGCGGGTCCTAATAAGCTCCATGCTGCTTGGTCCATTCCTCGTAGAGCCTTAGCATGTTCTTGTCTACACTGGGTTTCCGCTTCTTCAGCACTTCTTCGAAGTCTTTCATGGATACAGGTCTTGGACCCTTGCCTGTCTTAAAGTATTCT
>CAYROE010000011.1:0-13327 GCA_964425855.1 uncultured Desulfurococcales archaeon
GATAATAGAGGAGATAGCTTGGATAGATATCGCACCACGTTAGCTCACGTTCCTCTCCCCAAAGAACAATTCCTGGTTTACAGCTATCAATAGCCGCCAGATCTACAATGCCATAGTCCACGTATTCCCAGAAGTCACGAAGTATTATCCGCCAATTAGGACAAAGACTATAATCACCATATTTCACGCACTGATTACACGGAAGTATCAGGAGAATATGTGCCCGGCCTAGGAACCTAGGAGAGTACACTGGTTTCAAACTGATACCAGCCCCTCAGCTCTCCCCAGGTATCCTCGTATCGCGTGCATGTTCGCTTCAACGGGTGTAACCGCCCCATATACAGTTCTACGCCTCCACTGTATCTCGGCGAGCCACCCACTACTATCAACACTGAACACGTTCTCTAGGAGGCCACGCCTCCTGAGGCCTTTGAGGACCCGTATCCCAACGCCGAAGATATGTAGGAGCACGTCATATCCCGTGAGCCTCTTAACCACCTCAGCCACGAAAGAAACCCTTTTCTTAAACCCATCTAGTCCCCCGACGCCTATAACGGGCTTTCTATTCATCACGTATGCCTGATCCAAGACACCATAGTCCACTAACTCCTCTAAGAAAAGAACATAGTCCTTCGGGCTATCGCCTTGTAGTACAGGGAGGAATCTGCCGCGATAAGACTCCATGAACCTAAGAGTCCTCTCTAAAGTAGCCCTAGGATCACCAGGAACATCGGGTGCAACAACGAAATCCCACAAATCCTTATTCTCCTCTATGACCCTTGCATAAGCCTCCACCTCCACCTCCTCGCCAACCCTCATTAAGTGATAAGCACCACTATCAAGCATAACATAGCCAAGAACCTTTCTCCTACGCAGAGCACGGAGCCTCTCTAAACTAACAGGTTTCCACTTGACCGTAGTATAACTGATCAAAACATCAGGCCTACTACCACTAGCACCTAGCCTTGCAAGTGCTTCACTCTTCGCCTCGCTCACATCTGGTAATACGATGAATAATCGTACACTCACAGAGAGACCCTGTAAATGAACCTAATCCCGTAATACGAATAAGGAGGAAACCCCCGGGAGAAAGGCTAACACTTTATAAACAAACAAGCGGATAACACATGTCCGTCAACTAAATAAACCCGCCACATGATACGATAATATAGTGGCCGCAGGTAGCCGGGTCGTCTAGCGGCCCAGGATGCGGGGCTCTGGCCCCCGTGACCGGGGTTCGAATCCCCGCCCGGCTACCACTCTTTAACCATATAATCGTCTGAATTGTAAATAGAGCATGATTCAAATTGTAAAAATTCGTGTAAGAATCCATTATTTCACTGGGAGAATACTAGATGCGCGAGAAAAATAAGAGGTGCGAATTCATAGTATTCTTCGATCTAGACGGTACTATGTGGACTCATCTCGATGTGTCTGCTATGAAGCCTCCTTTCAATCCGGTAGGAGAAGGCATGATAATGGATTCCAGCGGGGAAGAGCTGAGACTGTATCAAGAGATGGTGGAGCTAGTCAAATATGTTAGGGAGCTGGGCGGGCTGACTAGTACTCTTAGCTGGAATCGACAAAGCCACGCGCTATCTGCACTAAAGACCCTTGGAATAGACGGCTTGTTCGATTATCATGCTATAAAGCCCACGCCAGACAAGTACTCATACATGCAAGAGGTTCTCGAAAAAATAGAACAAGAGTGTGGTAGAAGGATACCGCCGGGATGCATAGTCTATATAGATGACCGTGAAATACATCTCGAGGAAATACTCGAAAACATAGGGGAAATAATATTCATTAGGGCGGACAAGTGTAGAAACGACACTGCGAAGTGCCGGGAAACCATAAAGGCGATAGCGGATAAATGCCGTGGCATTAGAGATTAATCCAAGCAATAACACCTATCTGTATTGGTGCATGCCTCTTGAAAAAGTCCTACTATAAGGGACTAACCCCGGAACAATTGTTTTCTCTCATAGAAAAAATCGAGAGCCACGACATGAATCCATGGACAGGAAAAGTATTCACTCACATATACGATCCCGGAGAACCAGAACTAATAGAATATGCCCGTGGAGCACTTCTGAGAAACTATGATAAAACAATGCTAGACTTCACAGTTTATCCAAGCATAGTATTCTATGAGACAGATCTCGCCAGGTTCCTCCTAGGGATCTTCAATGGGGGAGAAGACAGTGTTGGATCCTTTACATATGGGGGTACTGAGAGTATAATGCTAGCTGTCAAGTCGGCAAGAGAATACTTTAAGAAAAAAGCAGGGGACTCAACGCCGGAGATAATTCTTCCCGAAACAGCACATCCAGCATTCCGTAAATCGGCCGAGTACCTCGGATTGAGGGTCAAAATAATCGCGGTTAATCGTGATACCTGGATAGTAGACCCGGCAGACATAGACTCCGCCATAGGAAAAAACACGGCCATGGTGGTCGTCTCCACCCCCAACTATCCTTATGGGACAGTTGACCCAGTAGAGGAAGTGGCAGACGTTACAAGAGACAAGGATATATGGCTACATATCGACGCCTGCCTGGGAGGTATGATTCTTCCATTCCTTAGAGAGAAGGACCCTGAAATACCACGTATAGGGTTCGAAGTGGAAGGAGTCTACTCGATAAGCGTGGACATGCATAAGTTTGGCTATGCACCCAAAGGCTCATCGATGATCCTATATAGGGACAAGGAGCTAAGGCTAGGCCAGTTATATGTCAGCGCGTCATGGCCAGGATACCCGCTTGTGAACCAGACAGTCCTCTCAACGAGAAGCGCGGGTACACTCGCTGCTGCCTGGACAATAGCTAGACTACTGGGGTACGAGGGATACTCTAGGATGGCCGAGAAAATCTACAAGGCGAGGAGAACTATCGAGGAAGGTATAAACAATACCGGCACACTATATGTCATTGGTAAACCAAAGGCGGGCACCCTAGCCTTCACAAGCGATAAGAAGAATGTATTCCATCTAGGACGCCTCCTACGAAAGAGAGGATGGATCCTGCAGTCCCAACCAGGCAACAGGCATCTAGGATATCCTCCCAGTCTTCATATGACGATAAGCCCCGTACACGCAGAGGGCCCAGCTGACAAGTTCGTAGAAGACCTAGCTATGCTTGTCGATGTGGCTGAAGACTGGAACTGGCAACTTGTTGAGAGCATGATTAAACAATTGGGGCTTGGAAATGGCCAGGATCTAGAAGCCGCCGCGTTAATGGGCAGAATGGTGAAGGAACAATTAGTCTCGGGCGGCGGAGAGGGAGAGGGACTAGACATTGTTGACCTCCTAATATATTGGTTTGAACCAGACAGGGTAGAGGAATTACTGAAGATAGCTGTAAACGAGATATTCTCGTGACCAGAAGGAATGTATAGGACCTAACGCTGTTGTTTGAACTGTGAAAGTTCGCGGAACGTCTTTTTCACATTATTATACATTCTCGTATATGATGCGAGGAGTTTCTGATAAGTCTCTCGGTATTTCCCAGGCTTATACTGGCGAGCTATCTTTATCTTTGACGCATATTGTTCAAGGGTAGAATATCCTAGGCCGAAGCCGGCTATCATGGCTCCACCTTTTAGTCCAGCTAGTTCGGGGGCGGAAGGAATCTCTACTGTGTAGCCTGTCATATCAGCCAGTAGTTGTCCTACAAGTTCACTACGTGCCAGTCCTCCAACTAGTCTTACAGGCTCCTCACTACCTGAGAGCTTTGAAGCATACTTGAATCCCCAAGCTGTATTAAGTACAACGCCCTCAACGACGCTCCTCATTATTTCTCTCCTGTCAGTATTAAGATCGAGTCCTATAAGCACTCCACGAGCATAAGGGTCGTCTACAGGGCATCTCTCTCCGAAAAGCCATGGTCCAAAGAGTAATCCATAGGCTCCAGGCGGTACTTCTATTATAGCGGTTAAAGCCTCGCCTACGTTATCGAAACCTAAAAGGTTGCTTGCCCATTCTACGGCCCCACCTGCTACTTCCTGCTCACCAATAGCAAGATAGTATCCGGGACGGGCCGATACAAGGCTCCCAATATAATGGCTAATATCGAGAACCCTCTTCCTCTTATGAAAAGCTGTCCATCCACTTGTGCCTAGGTAAACGTGGAGTCTGCGCTCCTCTACAGCGCCGGATCCCAGTGCCACAGCCGCGACATCTCCCATACCCACTAATACTCGAGTATTCTCTGGTAAGCCAAGCTCTTTGCTGGCCTGCTTAGTTAAGGACCCAGCTATCTCGTGTGCCTGCATTATAGCAGGCATCTTATCAGGATCTAATCCGTATCTCGTGAATAGCTTCCTGCTCCATTTTGGAGGTATTTGCCTGGTATCAGCGAGCCAAGTTAGATGAGCGTCATCCGCAGGATACACCGGCGTGCTTGTAGCCTTATAGACTAGGTATCCTACCGCCCCCAGAACATGTTTGGCCCGCTCATATTCCCTAGGCAAGTTTTCCCGGATCCATACAAGCTTAGAGATAACGTCTTTTCCAGTGCTGCTAGGTGCACCTCCAGTAATTCTTAGAAATTCTAGTAGCCTAAACACATTGTATCCGGATACACGGAGTAGACCACTCCAAACACTTTTGGGTAGACCTGCAGCCCTCTCATCTAGCCAAGTAATCAGGTTAGTTAACGGTTCTCCTTTTTCGTCGAGAAGTATTAAGCCAGCCATGTAAGCAACAAAGACGACTGCATCTACCCTATCATCGCTTGACGAGACAAGATCCTGTGCAAGCCCCGTAACAGTTCTCCAAAGCCATTCCGGGTCTTGCTCCGCTAGCCCCGGGGCGGGATAAATAACTTGAGACACGGCCTGTCTTATATCAATTATTTTTAGGGACTCCAAGTCTACGAGGCCAGCCTTTATCCTTGTAGTCCCAATATCAAACACTAATGCCTTTGACGTCAAACTCTATCATCCCCTAGGGCGAGAACAAAATGCTTCCCTGCATGGATAGCAATATCCTTACATGTATTCTTGTAAACTGATAGCTGTAAATAATAATTAATAAATGAAAAATAAATACTGTGGGACAAGAAGGGGGAACAAGAATATAGAGCCCTAACAGTACAGGAAACTAAAGGATAACGACCTCGACATTACTAAGAGAACTCACTACATCAACTACGAACTGCCTATATCTACTTTTTATGCTCTTCTTACGTATCACAGCTGCCTCCGCAGGGCCAGGCCATGTCTTCAAAATTGCTTGTCTTATAACCTCCTCGGATACACCTTTCTGGAAAGCGTATTTCGGAATAATATGACCAAAACAGTACTCGCCATTGAGGTGGAGCTCAGTGAACTTCACCGGATAATGAGTCTCTCCAAATCCAGCTACCCTACGACAACCCGTATCTATTCCCCGCTCAAGAACACCCACAACAGCTTCCGCCATAGATTCCTGCGCTTTCTCGTCTTTCCATTCTTCAGGCGTGCTCCCTATCTCTATAAAGACAAGAGGTACCTTATTCGATGTTGGCCCATGATGAGTTGCCTCAAGAGTCACAACGTATCTCTCCAATAGCCCCCTCGCCTCAGCTGCGTCCCGATAGTTCCTTAGCAACGTTCTGCTTAGTGGAGGCGCCGAGAAAGATAATGTATAGGGTTCGCCGCCGTAGCTAGAGTCATTCGTAGGATTACCAGTGTGATGAGTCGTTAGACTAGGCTTGCCACTACTCGCACTGTGCCGTGACAAAATGATTACAACGTCTGCCGATGGGTCCGGAGACGTGTCCAGCCAAGTGAAGTATAAGGTCTCCTCATCGTATCCTGCTAGGTAAACGCTGTTGTTTAGGATCCAGCATTCTTCTGCTGGTGGCGGACAAGTAGTCTTTTCAGCATCTATGAGTTCACGGAGTGCTCTTGCAGCTCCGGAACCCGCGATATCGCGCACGCTATAGACGATAGCCAGCCTAGGCAGTGTGGTCACTTTGTACTCACCGATGAGTCTCCTAGCGCCAGTAGGAGTCATCAGTAGAGTGTAAATTGATAAAGTTATATAATCTATATTCTTAGCCTTACTTTAGCGGCTAATAGTAGCAGTATTGTTTTAGCGTCTTCGATCTCTCCCCTGTCTATCATATTAAGGGCCTCATCTAGCGGTATTTTGACGAGACGGATTATTTCATGTGGCTCTGGGCTACTCTCTCCCGGCTCGGGATCTGGGGCTAGGAAGAGGTATAGTTTCTCAGTGGAGTAACCTGGCGATACGTATCCCGAGCCTACTGTTATGAGTTTGGTCGCCCTGTATCCTGTTTCTTCCTTGAGTTCTCTTAGAGCTGCTCTCTCGGGGGTTTCTCCCTTATCGATGACTCCGGCAGGAGCCTCTAGGATATACTTGTCTATTACCGGCCTGTACTGTCTTATTAGCACGACGTCCTCTCCTAATACTGGAAGAACGGCTACTGCGTTAGGGAATATTACCTGGTCCACTATCATCGTGTGGCCATTTGGGAGAACCTTTTCCTCTGCCCGGAAAAGCACCCTTCTACCCCTACACTCAACCATTCTTTTTCACCTCTCTTCTTCCATACAGTCGATGGCCACGCGCCATGTGTCCTGCCGCCTGTGCGGCGAGTATATTTAACTCGCCGGCAAGCACGGTCGCAGCTATAATTTCGGCGAATTTCAACACATTTGTGCCCGGTGGGTTTCCTCCACCTGCTACACCTAGGAGCGACAGGGCTTCTCTCTGGGTAGGAAGCCATGTTCCTCCTCCTACGGTTCCGATCTCGAGGCTCGGCAAGGTTACGCTGATGTAGAGGTCCTCGCCTCTTACCTCTGTCCACGTGTAGGTAATGCTAGATTCTACCACTTGGGCCATGTCTTGCCCGGTTGCCAGGAAGATGCCTGCTATTATGTTGGCTGCGTGTGCGTTGAACGTTGGGCTTCCTGCCGCGGCGCTACCCAGCAGGTTTTTCACAGTGTTTAGCTCGTGTATCTCTTCGACGCTTGCCTTGAGGGTTTGCTCCACGATTTTTTTCTTGACTATTGCTTCTGCGACCACATATTTTCCTCTGCCAAGGATACGGTTGATAGCAGCAGGTTTCTTGTCAGAACACATGTTTCCACTGACGCTTATACAGTCCACTATTCCCGGATAGTTCTTTTCGATGTGTCTGCATAGTTCTTCTGTGGCTATTGTTATCATATTCATTCCCATGGCGTCGCCCGTATGATAGCGGAACCGTATCCATACGATGTTCCCAACGATGTAGGGGTAGAGGTCTATTAGTTTGCCGTGGCGTGTGACCTTAGATATAACTCTATGGAAGGTTTCCTTGTTTTCTTCTATCCACTTCACGAGGGATAGGGCCTCATCTATACTGGGCGTCCATATGACTGGTGCCCTGGTCATCCCGTCCTTTACTATTCGTGTGGTTACTCCCCCGCTACTCGTTAGGGCTTTAACCCCCCGGTTAACACTCGCTACTAGTGCTCCCTCAGTAGTTGCAAGAGGAACATAGTATTCTCCACGAGCATAGGTTCCCTTAACCAGTAATGGGCCAACCACACCTACAGGCACCTGTACGGCGCCAATAGGGTTCTCGATGTTGCGGCCGAACACATCTTCAAAGTCAATAATTGTACTAGCTATGGCTGAAAGACCGATACCGTATTTGCGTTCGAGAAAAAGACGTCTAACAAGGGCGGCGAGGTTTGCGTTTCCAAGCTCTTTCTCAAGACGGGAAAGAGTTATTTCACCTGCTTCAAGCTTCTCCAGTATCTTGTCCAGCTCCACTATCTGCACCCAGCACTGGGCGGAACTTCACACCATAAGTAATTATACCTGTATCACTCGTCTCACTTATCTTCCGTACAACAGCTTCGACCTCTATACCGATGCTAAGCTCTCCTGGTAATACATCAGTCAGCTCCGCGATGACACGTACACCGTTGATATTCACTAAGCCCACTATTATAGGAGCGTTCAACCTATTATCTCCTGGAACACTATATACAACGCTATAGCTCTCTAGTATGCCTCTCCTCGGGAGCTGTACCTCTTCTAGGTTACTGCCCCCACAGTATGGGCAACTTGTCCGCGGAGGATAGTGGATCTTGCCACAATCCTTGCACCTAGCACCTACGAGCCTGTAGCGGGGTATCCTCCTCCTCCACCATACCGGAAGACTCCTTGTCATGGACCAATCACCTCCTAGCCTGATATCTTCCTGAGCAATGCTATCCTTGCACTTGACCCCGCAGCATTAATGGAAACAATCATCCCTGTCTCTTCTCCTCCTCGCTTTACTCCCTGCCAAGTTCCCGCCAATATCCGTGAGACTTCTACGAGTTTGTATACGTCAGTGGCTCCTATTGGATGACCCCTAGCCTTTAATCCACCGCTTGGATTAACTAGCGGTCCCTCTCCTTCAACCGAGAAGTAGCCCTCCGACACTAGCTTGGCGGATTCTCCCTTCTCGGCTAGGCCTAGGGTTTCCAGTTCTAGGAGACCGTATATCGAGAAGCTATCGTGGAGCTCGATCACGTCTATCTTCTCGAGCACGCCGAGCCTGCCTAGAGCTGTTCTAAGGCTCTCGAGGTCGAGTGGATCGTCTCTGAGCGCAGGACTGGGCATTCCTGTAGCTGATATTACTGATTCAATCTCGGCAAGTGGTCTTCCCTCTAGCTCGTCTCCGTTCTCTAATACTATAGCGGCGGCCCCATCACCTAGAGGATAGGCGTCCAGGAGTGTAATTGGCTCGGCTATGGGCATAGCGGTCAACACTTTTTCTGGGGCGACTGCGAAGGGTAGCATTGCGTGGGGGTTGTTCTTGGCATGCATATGCATCATTGCAGGCCAGTATGCGAGGGTGAGTCTGTCGATCTCGTATTTCTCCATGTATAGCCTCATTAGGAGGGCTGCGATACTGGCGTGTCCTATGTTATAGTATGCGTCGCTCTCGGTATCGTAAAGTGCCTGTAGCATTGCGTATGTTGGGCCGCTGGGATGCTCTGTCATCTTGTCAACTCCTATGAGTAGGATCCTGCTGGCCTCCTCGGATTTGATCAATGAGACAGCGGTCTCAAGCGCGGCCAGGCCCGAGGACTCGCCTGCTTCAACTGTCAGTGCACGTACTCCGTGGAGTCCCAGGTTCGAGGCAATATAACTTGCTAGGTCAAGTTGTGGGGCCTGGAGATACGATAAGCTACTGGCTACAATGACGAAGTCTACGTTATCCGAGCCGCTCTCGGCTAACGCCTGTTTACCCGCTTGGAATGCCAGGTCTCTTACTCCGAGAGGATAGTGGCGGGCTATCTTAACTGCTCCCGTCCCAGTAATATACACTTTCACCATACTATCATTCACCCCTGTTATCCCCTGGGAAGCATGGTAAGGATCTTCCTATACCTAGTGTATAGTGCATAATCTATTGTCTTCCTCCTAGCGAGATAGTCGTCGAAGCGAGGTGCTAGTCCTTGCTTCTCCTTGATGGCCTCTGTAACCCTCAGGATATAGGTGTCGCTTCCAGCACCGCTCCCGAAGGGAGCCACAAGTATAAGGTCTCCAGGCTCCGCCCGGTCGAGGACTCTCGCTAGTCCCAGGAGCGCGCTAGCGTTATATGTGTTTCCTATGAATGGCGTGACTAGGCCTGGCTCTATTTGTTCCATTGTGAATCCGAGCCTTTTTCCTACTCTAACCGGGAACTTCCCGTTTGGCTGGTGGAAAACAGCGTATTTGAAGTCTGATGGCTTATAGCCTGTTTCTTCGAGGAGGTTCTTTACACTGCTCATTATGTGGTGGAAGTACGCGGGTTCTCCTGTAAACCCTTCTCCGTGGCGTGGATAGGGTTTTAGAGCCCTCCTCCAGAAGTCGGGCGTGTCGGTTACATATGTGTAGGTTGCTTCGAATACTGCAGCGGCTCCTTCCCTTGGCCCTACTATGAATGCTACTGCGCCGCTAGAAGCTGTGAACTCTAATACGTCACCGGGCTCTGCTTGGGCCGTGTCGCTTCCTATAGCCATGGCATATTTCATCATTCCACTCGATACGAGTCCTATCGAAGCCCTCAAGCCTTCGCTGCCTGCCCTGCACGCGAATTCTAGGTCGCTTGCCATTGTGACAGGCGTTATTCCTAGTGCTTCAGCGACGATTGTGGCTGAGGGCTTTACGGCGTATGGCTTTGATTCGCTTCCAAAGAATACTGCTTTTATCTCTGAAGGGTCTACCTTGGCTCTGAGCAGGGCATTGTATCCTGCCTCTATAGCCATGGTGGTTGAGTCCTCGTCGGGGCTGTCTACGCTCTTTTCCTTTACGTTTAGGCCTTTGTACTGGTGGGGTGGCCAGCCCCAGACCCTTGCTATCTCTTCCATGGGGAGCCTCCATCTCGGGACATAGGCTCCCCATCCATGGATTCCAGTCCTTGATTCAGGACGTTCCTGGGTCATTGTTTAATCCTCCGTAATCGTCATCGATATTTTACATGAAGATATGTAGTATTATAAGGGTTTCGCCATCTGACTAGTATTTGGATAGACTATTGTCGAAAAAGGAGGATGGGCTATACAATGCAACAAGCCTACGAGATAATAGGAAAAATACAGGGCCGTAGACTAGCACTGATAAAAGATCCTGCACCACTAGTCGGACACATAGCATTCGGTGTCATAGACAGAGGCACCAACGTTATCCAAGTACGGCCATCGACGATATGCCCTCACAACTGTATATACTGCAGTGTAGACGCTGGACCATACTCAAAAACGAGGACAACAGAGTTCCTCGTAGACGCAGAACACATTGCAAAATGGACACGGATACTTTCAAGCATAAAGAATACACCAGTAGAGGTGTTAATAGATGGTGTAGGAGAGCCCCTCACACACCCACGAATCCTTGAAATCATAAGCATCATAAAAAACCATCCAAGCGTTTTCAGGGTAGCGATCGAGACACATGGAGGTTTCCTCTCTAAAACGCTAGCTGAGAAACTAGACTCAGCGGGCCTAGACCGAATAAACCTAAGCATTGATAGTCTCGATAAAGGTAAAGCACGTATGCTCGCAGGAGTAAAATGGTACGATGTGGACAAGATCCTTAAGGTAGTCGACTGGATCCTTGAAAACACTTCTATCGACGTCGTCTTAACCCCCGTAGTGGTACCCGGGGTAAACGAGGAAGACATGAAAGACCTAATCGAATACGCAAAGAGTAGAGAGCTAGGAAAGAAAACGGGATGGCCTACAGGAGTCCTTATACAAAAATACGAGATACATAGATGGGGACGCAAGCCCTTAGGCAGGCATCAATGGACATGGTCAAGATTCTACAAATGGCTAAAGTCCCTCGAGGAAGAAGCAGGCTACAAGCTAAGGCCCAGCATGGAAGAACTGGGCATAAAGCCTGCTCCAAAGCTCCCCATACTATACAGGCCGGGAGACAGGGTAAGAGTAGAAATACTAGGCCCAGGCTGGCACAAGGGAGAGCTACTAGCAATGGACACGAAGCGTCAGAGACTCATAGCGGTTTTCTGCGAGAATTGTCGGCCCGGCCAACTCGCCACCGTTAGGATCATACGCTCTAAAGACAATATCTATGTAGCGAGGAAATAGTGTAACATGTCCTCAGAGCCCTAGCCGGTATTCCATTAGTAGTAATATTATTAATTTTGAAATACCTACTCTATCAATAAATATGTCGTAGAACAATACCTTCTATACCGGAAATAAATCCTAGCATGGTGTAGTAATTATGAGCGATATAGTTACAGAACTAGAATCCTATGTAGAGAAAGCGTTTCGAAAAGCAGAGGATCTCGGAGTAGACTTCATAGACGCCAGGATACAAGACTACAAGTACGAGAACATAGTCTACGATAACGACCGTGTAAAGAGCTATTCCTACACGACCACGACCGGGGTAGGATTCAGGGTAGTCTACAAGGGATTCCACGGATACTCCTCGACAACAATCCCTACCTGGGATGGTATTGAGAAGGCACTACTCACCGCCTACAGGATGGCCAAGGCCCTTCACCATGCCGGAGGAGAACCGAGTCCACTAGCAGAATACGCGGTAGTCAAGGCTTACAGTAGATCAGGATACATAAAATATCCCTTCGAGATCAGCGATGACGAGAAAATAGAAGTCGTAAAAACACTTGTCTCAACAGCTAAAGAAGTCGTAGGCGTAGTATCGGCAACTGCAAGGCTGGGCCTACAACACGACAAGAGAATAGTATTGAACAATGAGGGAACTAGAGTAGAGACGGACGTTGTACTCACAGGATTCTCCGTCTCCGCAGTAGCACGCTCAGACAAAGGCATGGAAATAGTCTATGATTCGAAGAGCAGGGTCTCTGGCTGGGAACTAGTAGAGTACACAGATCTAAACGCCATGGCAAAAGAAACAGGAGAACTCGCGGTAAAAGCAGCCCATGCAACAGTTCCAAAGGCAGGAAAATACCGTGTAGTCCTCCACCCCGAGGTAGTAGGCTTACTCGTGCACGAAGCCCTAGGACACGCGAGTGAGGGCGACCTCGTCGCGAGCGATGCAAGCGTGATAAAAGACAAACTGGGCCAAAAAATAGGATCCGACCTAGTAAGCATTGTGGACGACGGCCGACACCCAGACGGATACTATGTTCCCTTCGACGACGAAGGAGTAGAAAAGCAGAAGACAACGATAGTAGAAAACGGTGTCCTAAAAGGATATCTCGCTGGAAGAGCAGAAAGTAAAAAGCTAGGAATAGAGCCTACCGGCAACAGTAGAGTAATGAGCTATCAGCACCCTCTGCTCGTGAGACAGACAAACTACTATATCCTCCCAGGAGACCACACGTTCGACGAGCTAGTTCAAGAAGCAAAGAATGGAATATACGTTACCGGGAAAGGTGCAAGAGGAGGAGAGGTAGACCCTGGCGCAGGAACATTCACGTTCGGAGTGGGAATCTCATGGAAAATAGAGAATGGAGAAATCATGAATCCTCTGAGAGGAGTAACACTAACAGGAATGATACTAGACGTGCTCAAGAACATAGAAGCGCTAGGAAAAGACCTCCACGTGTACACAAGCGTGTTTGGAGGATGCGGTAAGAGCGGCCAGCTCGTACGTGTAGGCGATGGAGGACCATACGTACTCGTAGGAGAGATCATTGTAGGAGGGAGGTGAAGAAGAAAATGAGACTAGATCTAGACCTAGAGAAGCTATTGAAATACGCCGAGAAAATGGGGGCCTCCGAGGCAGAGCTCTCAGCATCCATAACAGACAAGTACATTTTCGAGATATCTAAGGACAGCCTAGAGCGAGCCCTTTCAACAACAACTATCGGATTCGGAATACGAGTAGCGATAGGCA
>CAYROE010000011.1:13337-25535 GCA_964425855.1 uncultured Desulfurococcales archaeon
TAGGTGCCGCCGGCGGAGAAATAACCGGGGAAGAAGGAGCCCTCGAGATAATTAGGCACGCCATAAAGATAGCGAGAAGCACAAGAGAAGACGAAAAATGGCCAGGCTTCAATCCCAAGATTGGTAAGGCACCTATAGAAGTCCCTGTCCACAGCGAGGAGACAGCTTCCCTAACCGAGGAAGATGGAGTAAAGATACTCCAAGAACAGTTGAAGCTAGTAAAAGAATCTGATCCAAGCATAACAGTTGCCGGAGCAGGCTTCCGCGTTTCAAGATCCTATTCAGAGTTCATAAACTCCTATGGCGGCCCACTAGGAGAGAAATCAACCTCTTACTCATATGTACTAGAGCTTAAGAAGAAAACTGGGGAAGGCGAGGGCACCTATATTGACTGGAAGATGGGCGTGAAGCTTGACATCGAGGGAATAGAAGAGACTACCCGAAGAGCGGTAAGCAGGGTATCCGATGCTGTCAAGGCATCTCCCATAGAAGGATTCAGGGGTACACTAATACTAGACGATGCCGAGGCCGCATCGCTTCTAAGGATACTGATTGTCCCCGCAATATCAGCTGATAACGTGCAACAGAGGCGTAGTCCTCTCGCAGGAAGGCTAGGGGAAAAAGTCCTAAGCGATAAAATAAACATAGTCGACGACCCGTTCCTACCCTATGAGACGGGTAGCGCAGTATTCGACGACGAGGGACATCCGACAAGCAAGAAAAACGTATTCGAGAAAGGCGTACTAGCCACATACCTATACGATCATTATACCGCGAGCATAGAAGGAAGAGAGAGCACCGGCAACGGATTCAAGTCAGCTCACCACGCGCCGCCTAGTCCATCTCCATCGAACCTAGTCCTAGAATCAACTGTTCATAAAGAGAAGCTAGAAGACGCAATAGGAGAAGTGGAAAATGGACTATACGTGGTTTCAACGATCGGTAGCTGGCTCTCGAACCCTGTCAGCGGACAGATAAACGCTACAGTAACTCTTGGATACCTAATAGTAGGAGGAGAGATACAGAAGCCTGTTAAAGGAGTAGCTATAAGCGGGAACATCTACGAGGCACTCGCCGACTCCTTCCAATACACTGCTGGTCCAAGGAGATGCCTGTTCGGCGTCTGCTCAAGCTCAATAGTAATATCGGACTTCACAATCGCCGGGCACTAGCCCTATAAGCTATTTCCCCCTCAATATAGACTACTCCTCCACCCCTACGTTTCAACCTTTCAAGTATTCTCTGAGCCTCGCGACGATAACTAGAATATGCCTCTCTCCTATTCCGGGCAGGAACACCGGTCACATCTGTACAGACAGCGACGATCGTCACAGTGACATCTACGGTTTCCACGCTCCTCGCAATACTTACCAGGTCTTCTCCTAGTTCCCAGGGACATACGCCAGGTATCTCCAATACTACTTCTTCTGTCCCCCTCTCATAGTCGAGCCCATATATCACTACAGAGCTCCACTTACGGGCAAAATCCTCCACCAGCCCAGTTAAAAGACCCGTGGCAGGATTAGGCTTATACCGGCTCCATCCCCTCTCTGTAACAATTTCTTCGAACCTGTCAATATCAATGATTATGAGAGAGCCCTGAACCCCTGGGAATCGATATGGGGCGGTCGGTGTGAGACTAGGCCGTTCATTCTCGAGGTCCATGGCTGCCCGCGTCCCCATCCCGCCCAGAACTATAGCATCTGGCCGAGGTATAATATCTAACATTCAATCGTATAGGTATTAAACGTAAAACCACTGGATTAACCTCGCTCTACAAGGAGAAGAGTAATACAGGTTCCATAAGATAAGCTCGTGAGTGAGAAACATTGATGATAGCACCTGGAATAAGAATAGTAGAACCATTTCCAGCACTATACTTAGAGAACGAGGATGCCGTAGTAATAGCAGACATACATCTCGGCTACGAAGAAGCCATGGCTAGACAAGGAGTATACCTTCCCAGACTACAATACGATAAGATATCAATAATTATAAAGAAACTTAGAGAAGCCACGCAAGCATCAAAGCTAGTTATCGCAGGAGACATAAAACATGAATTCTCACGTTTGCTAAAACAGGAAAAACTAGAGGTCGCAAAGCTCCTCCACGACGCGTATCGCGTCGGGTACAAGGAAGTAATAGTAGTGAGAGGCAACCACGACAACTTTATAGGATCCCTAATAGAGAACCTCGGCGGAAAATTCATAGAAGACCTAGACACTAGCACTGCATTGATAACTCATGGACACAAAGACGTCGAGTGCAGTGATAAACCAGTTATAATGGGCCACGAGCACCCGGCTCTGCAAGTAAGCATAGGAGGTGCAAAGACCAAGTTTCCGGTCTTCCTCATAGTACCATTGGAGGAGTGTGGAATAGCAATTATCCTCCCAGCAAGCGGAGCATACCAGGTGGGAAACAACATAACGCTGGAACAAGAAAACTATCTGAGCCCGATTATAAGGAAGAGAGCAGTCCTAGAGGAGGCGAAACCCGTCATTGTAGATGAAAATGAGGGCTTAATGCCTCTTCCACCGCTCGGCGACCTGAGAACGGTACTCGCTATCTAATAGTATCTTTGGGAGCCTCATGTAATTTCATTGGAAGAAAAGGGAGAATGTAGATAACGGATCTATCGGGCCTGGACCCGGAGGCGGGGAGTGGATATAAGTCTTGGGCGAAAACCCTCCTTCCCAGCGTGTATTTAAGTGGTTCTTGGCTAGTCTACAGGTCCTAAAATGCACTTCTCTTTCCAGAGCTTCTTATAGATGTTAGCTACTGCTCTCTCAACGTCTATTTCTCTCTTTGCTCCTGTGATTACCATCTTTCCACTGCTGAATATTAGGAGCACTACTGTGGGTTCATTCATTCTGTAGATGAGCCCTGGAAACTGCTCTGGCTCGTACATGCTTCCCTCCAGGCTGTACGCTGCTGCTTCGAGGTCTACGTATACGTGAAGGTTCGCGCTTGCTACTATGTTCTGTATCTGTGTCTTTGGGACTCCTCTGACTGGTATGCCGGCGTCTATAAGGCTCTTTATAATCTTCTTTACTGCGAAGACTAGTTGGTTTACGCTTTTTGCCCCAGTTACAACCATTTTGCCCGACTTGAAGATGAGGGCCGTCACCTTGGGATTGTTTAACCTGTATACTAGTCCTGGGAACTGGTCTGGATTGTAGTCTACGTCTGGTATTCTTGTTTCTATGAGGTTTAGGTCGAGAGGATGATCCAGTATGACTGTTGCTACTATGTTTTCTATTTTTGCCTCGGGCCTCCGGTAGCCCTCTGGGACCTCGAGGGTCTCTAGCGGGCTAGGGCCCCTACTGGGGATACGCTTCGCAGAACTAGACATTTATAACACCCACATGTTATAAGTGAATATGCGTTATTTAAATAGTTCAAATAAAAATAGATATACACTAGCCGACAAGGCATAAATATGACAAGTTTATATATACAGGGCAGACGTTCCTGGGTTTCTCCGGACCCAACTGCTCGAAGACTAGTTTACGTCTAGGCGTATTATTAACCATATACCTGGTATCCACGGTATATGCAACAATATACGCGGGTATTACATTGAGCCTCAGAAGAGGGCCGGTCGCCCCATTGACCCTAGGGCATCACATAATATTATACCCCTTATGTCGGCAAGCTCATCCCGGCCAATCTAACATCTATTAGGGTAATCCTTTTAAATCTCAAGAAACCAGGAAAAGGAAACTGGCCTAAAACAATAGGTGGGCCCGTAGCTCAGCCTGGTAGAGCGGCGGGCTCTTAACCCGTAGACGTGCATGGCACCTGGCCGCACAGGCGGAAGTCCCGGGTTCAAATCCCGGCGGGCCCGCCACAAACCCCAAATAGAAGGGCTCCTTCTCATTCACTCATCGTAAACCCTAGGGATAGTTCAACAAAGGATACTTACTTCTCGGATTCTATCTCTTGATCCTCCATCAATGACGATAAAGCTATAGCCAGCACGATAAGACCTGCCCCTACAAGCTGGTAGTGATCCATGGTTTCTCTCAATGCTATATACGAGAATATCCCTGCAAACACTGGCTCGAGCAAGTAGACGATAGCCGCAACTCCCGCGCTTATATGCCTCTGCCCGTAGACCTGTAGTCCAAATGCTCCGATAGTGCATACGAGGGCGAGATACAACAGCACTAGAAAGGCCCTTACATCAATTAGAGGCTCTATACCGGTTCTAGCCAGCCCAACAGGTAGAAACACTAGTCCAGGTATCATCTCCAGAAAAACTATGAGAAGAGGATCAGCACGGCTGACATGTGACACCATGATGATCTGAGCAGCCCAGAAAATGGCTCCGAGGAGGACAAGGAAATCGCCAATGTTAAGCGCAACGTCTGGACGTGTTAGAAGATAGAGGCCGAGGAGACTCATCCCAAGGCTAAGGGCTAGATAACGATCATACTTTCTAAGAACAAGCGCCAAGTAGGCATGCACAAAGGGAACATTCATACCCGTTATAAAGGCTCTCTTAGAAGCCGTGGTTAAACCGGTACCCCAGCCCTGGAGCCATATGCCAAGAGTATATGCCAGGCCGACCAGGAGACCTCCCTTAACAACATCCCTAGTCAAGAGATGCCGCTTATACCATACATAGGGGGCCAGGAGCAGGATAGTCAACAGGCTCCTCATACCAGTATAGAGTTCTCCACCTACATATCCTACAGCGATCTTTATGGCAGGAAACGACGAGCCCCAGAATATGCTCGTACCCAGAAGCGGTAGCAGACCCTTCAGTATCTTCTCCCTGTTCAACCTGCTCCCAGCCCTCGACGCAGAATTGTATAGTCGGCCGAAATAAAACCTGTATCTTCCACATTATTAAAACACAATATAGTAGAAGAGAAGAATAGTCGTGCCAGATCCCTCCAATGGAGGCTGTACAGGGACAATGACTAGAAAAGAAGCCGTCAACACAAAGATAAAGACGTGTGGGACACCCCTACAATACACTATAGGAGTATTAGAGAAAATCCCCCCAATCCTCGGAGACACGTGCAAGCTAGTAAGAGAACTAACAAAGCCGGTGAAAAGACTATATGTGAGGGTCAACACGGCGAGGATAAGCGTCGAACGATACCTAGAACTACTAGGCGAGCACGGAATAAGATTCTACAGAGACGAAGAGATAGCGGAAGCCATATGGACAGAAGTCCACGGTCCCTTCGAGGTACCAGTATACCGGGGAAGAGTAATCGCCGATAAGAAAGCCAGCGAATCCGTCCTACTGGGAAGCGACCTTTATGCTCCTGGAGTAATAGGTGCGAGCCACTTCAGGAAGGGCCAGAAAGTAACCGTTGTCTCTGAGAACGGAGTAATTGTAGGAGCTGGGACAGCTATAATGGATCCTGGCGAGATGATGTCGTCGACGAAAGGCCTCGCAGTAATAATAGAGCATCCAAGGTACAAGAGCTACAGGGTTCGAGACCTACCAGGCTACCACGAGGGATACATATATGGCCAGAGCATATCGAGCATGTACGTCGGCCACATAATAGACCCCGAGCCAGGCCAGACAATAATAGACCTGACAGCGGCGCCAGGAGGTAAGATCTCGCACATAGCCCAGAAAGCCTCCCCCGATACACGTATAATAGCAGTAGACAGGCCAAGCAAGAGGCAAAAACTCATAGAAACACTTAGAAGACTAGGCTTAGAAAAACGCGTAGAAGTACTGGGCCTGGACTCCCGCAAAATAACCAGCAAAATACCCAGCCTCAGGGAGACAGCGGACATCGTGCTAGTAGATCCTCCGTGCACAAATCTAGGAGTAAGACCAAAAGTCTATGATCTAAAGCGAGAACAAGATGTTAGAAACATGGTATTATACCAGAGAGGATTCATACGGGAAGCCTACAAGCTACTGAAACCAGGAGGAATACTAGTATATTCAACGTGTACCCTCACATCTTCAGAAAACACAGGTAATGTTACATGGGCAGAGGCCCTAGGCTTCGAGCTAATAGGGTTACCGAGACTGCTGAGAAGACCAATATATGCAGGGGACACGCTATGGTTTAACCCGTTAGACGGTATACCAGGATTCTTTATCGCGCTTCTGCGGAAGCAGTAGCCTCCACCTCCTCGGCTAGATAACCTGCTAGCCGATCAAGGTATTTCTCGATCTCCTCATTGTTTATCCTCGGCGATAGATCGAGCTGTAATGGAGTCAGTGTAATCGCCTCCTCCACATGAACAGCGTAGACGTCTGTGCCCGGTATCATTTCTGCAAGCATGCCGTAGAGCCAATAGTACTTGTTACCCCTCGGATCATAGTTGACGTTTACTCTCTGGAGGAACTTTATCTTAGCAGGTCTAGCAACCCGTACAGGGGTCTCCGGCCCAATGCTTCTCGGATAATTAACGTTAAGCACGTTGACTCCCTCAGGCAATCCATGCTCCAACACATAGGACGAGATAATCCTTGTAGCCCTCACAACATACTCATAATACTCAGGGTCCTGGAAGTCCTGGGAATCTTCTATTGCAGCAGAAAAGGCTATGGAGGGGATGCCGAGCAAGCTGGCCTGAGCGGCTGCACCCACAGTACCACTGCTCAGTATGACCTGTATGCTAGTGTTATCGCCTATGTTGACTCCGGAGACAACGAGGTCTACTTTAGGCGTTATCTCGTTGAGGGCAAGATAAATGATGTCGCTTGGTGTCCCATTAGTGACGTATATAAGCGTGTTCCAGTACCTTATCCTCCTTATCCGTAGCGGCTTGTGGAGTGTTAGTCCTAGACCGCTTGAACTCTTAGGGGTCTCGGGCGCGAATATTATGGATTTGCCTAGGGGTTTTACAGCGTCGTAGAGTAGTTTTAGGCCTAGACTGTATACTCCGTCATCGTTTGTCACGAGTATTCTCCTGGATCCCTTCACTCTTCATCCCTCCTATTATCACATCATAGCATGTATGAAGACAGGCTCCCCGTCTATCTGGAATTCAATGCCCGTCCTCCCCAGGCATAGGCCCTTTAAGAGTAGACAATTTGCCTAGGCCCGTTCACCTGGAGATATACCGGCTTCTTATTTATCAATAATTACGCTATGAAGGTATTATAAGATATCGTGTTTACGAATAAGCTATTTTTGCCTCAAGCCTAGCATGGCTCGTATGGCTCCGGTGGAAAGTCAATCTCTGATATCTTCTTCGATGGGTTCAACTGGAATATCTTAGGTATCTGGTCGCCGTAGAGTAAGTGTTGGACAAGCCTCTTACTCGTGGACGGAGCCATAGTTAGCCCTGCACCATTGAATCCTGTAAGCACGTATACGTCGCCTAATCTATCTACTCGATCAGCTATGGGTAGACTGTCTCCACTGGTATTACAGGGAGCCGCCCAGTACGAGACTATGCCAGCGTTCCACGCATCCGGATTACGCTCAGCGTATCTTTCTATAACCTCATAGATGTCTTCCTGGTCAGGGTTGAAGCCCTCATATGGGTCATTAATCATAGTATTGGCGCCGTTACCGATATTTGATCGGGACGGGCTAACGGGTACGATATAGTAGTGGAGTGCGTCGTCCTCAATAATTCTAGCAGGCTTGGCTCCCTCAATGGTGGCCATCTGGCACCGGTAGGTTACAAGATACTCTCGGAGTTCGGGTAGGAGCTGGAGGCTCCACGCTCCACCAGCAATTATAATGGGTTGATCTATTCTTCCCCGCGGCCCCTTGAAGACGTCTCCGTCTCTAACTACTCTTCCATCGACTATGTCGACTCCTAGCCTTGAGGCTTCCTGAACCATCGCGTTTATAGCCCACCCTATGTCGACAACGAATTCCCTAACCAGGGCATAGCCCTCTCCATCATAAGTCCTCATAGGGAAGCCGGAGGCTCGAGTAGCTTCCTCTGCGTCGATCATCTCTGTGTCTAGGCCTCTTCTATTATGTATCTTTGCTAGTTTCTCCATGCATCCGGGATTCTTATTGATCCACAGAGCCCTTACACGCCAAATATTATTCGTGCTCTCCGGGAGAGACCTGTAGATCTCCAAGCTCTCCAGTGGATATTCTAGGAGGCTTTCTGGCATTATCGTTACTAGTATGCCTGCACTGTTACCGCTGGCACCATAGCCCGGGTATTCAGGCTCGTATACCGTTACTTTTACTCCTTGCCTAGCTAACTGTAATGCTGTCGATAACCCGGCTATACCTCCTCCCACTATGCTTATCTTGTCCATACTTAATCCTCCCAGCGTCTTATTCTACTCGACACCGCTCCCTGTATTTGTGGCGTGACCTGGTCTATACACGTGTTCCTTATCTTATCATTTATACTTGTTCTTGTGATGTTCTAATGGTGGGGAAAGGGTTGTGCTGGCCGAGATAGCGTTTCCGCACGCGACAGGAGTAGTGCTCTTCGCCGCGGCCGCACTAATACTAGTAGTCTATCGGAGAACGGGCGTGGTTAGCCTAGTATACCTGGCACTTGGATTCATATTCGTGGGTATAGAGTCACTCCTGGATGGCTACGAGGCACAGCTCCTGTACGAGGCGGCTGGCGGCGATTGGAACGCCCTGGCTGGTGCACAAGAGCTCTCTAAGATACTCATGATCGACACTATTAGGGGAATCTTTATAGTGTTATGGGCTAGTATGGAGGTAATGTTTGCCGCTTCCCTATCGGGCTCGGAGAACAAGACCATAGTCTACGGAGTCCCCGCCGCCATAGCGGTCCTAGGCACTATTCAAACGATATACTTTAACCACTACTCTGGTATAACACCGCTCTCAGACAGGATCTACGCCTCTAGTGCTATCAGGGTAATGGGAATACTTGTACCAGTAGCACTAATAGTAGGAGGATACCTGCTCGCGAGCCTATATAGAACCCTCCAGACGAAGAGCATCCTGTTCTATGGGCTCGGATTCGTCATACATGGACTAACACTTCCAACCTATACAGTGGCTAAGGAGGCAGGGACAGTAGCCCTAGGACTATGGTACGCGTTTGGAGGAGTCATTCCTGCACTATTCGCGGTGTACGCAACGATACTCCTAGAGAAAGAATCAAAAGAAGCCATATAAGCCTCGTGGAGGAGACATATACCCTCTATAAGCAACACATAGCCCATCAATAAACCCTGATGGCTTGGAGAGATCTGTTTCCCACACTCATCACTCTCACTCTATCGTATAGATGACTCATAGAGGGAGTGCAGGAACATGTCATGCCCATTCGCAGAAAGACAAGGAGCCGCAGTATACTGCAAACTACTAAATAAAAGAGTAAACCCACTAGCCTATCCATGCCTATCGAAGAAATACGAGAAATGCAAAGTCTACCAGGAACGAGGAAAACAAGCACAAAAAACAGAACGCCAAGAACAACCTAAGCAAACAACAGTCCAAGTACAGCGGTCAGAACAAGCTAGGAAGACAGGCATAAGGCTAGACGGGTCACCGGCAAGACACTGCAGAGAATGCATCTACTATGGCAGAACAGGAGTATGCCTCCTCCTCGGCGTCGAGATAAAGGATCCCGACCGTCCACCGTGCAGGACACAATAATTATTAGACAAGATAACGGGCAGAATCCTCCTAGGTGCACCGTAGAATTGAGGACCGCCCTCCTAGTAAACGACGATGGAATAGACGCAGTGGGACTAGAAACCCTAAAACAGGCACTAATAGAGAAAGGCTACAGCATCTATGTAGCAGCTCCCTCGAGCCAGCAGAGCGGCGCCGGCAAGGGAATAAAGCTCCGCGTCAGGATCGAGGAGAGAGAGGTCCCCGGCGCAGTAATGTCATGGGCCATAGACGCACCGCCCGCCGCCGCGGTATACATTGCCCTAAAAGCACTCCTCCCTCAGAGACCAGACATAGTCGTCTCAGGGATAAACCATGGCCCCAACCTAGGCTTCGAGGATTTCCTTACAAGCGGCACGATAGGAGCAGCCATAGAAGCCGCGCTCCAAGGCATACCCGCAATAGCGGTGAGCACAACGGACTGGGAGGCCTCAAAGAGAGAAGAGTTCGAGCCTGCCGCAAGGATCTCTGCCGAGATAGCGGATCAGCTAATACAGGGTGGTCTAGTCTCGAGGTGGAAGAGTAGGGCTGCTCCCTTAATCATTGTTAACTCCCCGGTTAACCCCCGGCGAATAGTACTGGCCAGGCTCGCATGGAACGTTTACAGGACCCGGATAAAGGTGGAGGGCAACACAGCCTTCCCAATATGGGAGCCGGAGAGAATATACAACTTGGAGGCCCCGCCAGGCACAGATATCTGGGCAGTCCGGAACGGCTATGCTAGCGTGGTTATAGTCGACCTCTACAATATGGCCAGGAACACCTCTCCAGAAAACATGGAAGCGCTGAGATACGCCGAGACCATAATAGAGAAAATAAACGCTCAAATCTTCGAAGAATAAATGCTCTTAAGACCTCTTATCAGCGACGACAGTGGGATCTCCATAGGGCAGACCTCGTCGCACCGGGCACATCCTAGGCAGAGCATGGATAGCTCGGCGCCGGCCTCCTTGCCAAGCGTTATCGCAGTCCACAAGACCCCCATAGGTCCTCCATACGTCGGTCCTCCCCACTTATTTGCGGTATGTTGCCATACTGGACACTCCCACTGGCACCGGCCGCATCTTATGCATCTGAGATGATCTCGCAGGCCTGGATCGAGTAATGCTCGTCTCCTGCCATTATCAATGAGTACAAGATGTAGCTCCCTGGGACCATGTGCACCATACACGCGGCGATGCTCTATATCAGCGGTATTGCTCGGCCCGCTTATCACGTTGAGATATGTTGGCGGGAACAGGCCCGCGTAAGCTGCTTGAACCAGCGCATAGCTTATCGCGTCATTCAGCGAAGGGACTATTTTTTCAATCCCCGTAACGGCAATATGAACCGGTGGATACCCAGTCACAAGCCGGATATTGCCCTCGTTCTCGACAAGCACAATAGACCCTGTATCGGCCGCGACGGCATTAGCGCCTGAGACCCCTACATCTGCCTTATAATAGATTTCTCGGAGGAACCGGCGGACAGCAGCGACTATATCCTCTGGCCCCGGACTGTTCGGTAGCTCGGCTCCCAGCTTCTCCCTAACCAGTCTAGCGGCTTTCTCTATTGTTAGGTGTATGGCTGGTGCAGTCGTATGCATAGGTTTACCATGCTCCAATTGTATCAGTAACTGCCCCAGATCAGTCTCCCACACACGGTTGCCTAGAGACTCTAGGTGCTCGCGTAGCTCGAGCTCCTCGGCGACGATACTCTTACTAAACACTACAAGTTTCCCTGAGCCAACGAGATCTCCTAGGATCCTCCGAGCCTCGTCCCTGTCTCTCGCGATATGGAGCACGCCATGATTACGCTCGATAGATCTAGCCAACTGGTCTACGTAGTAGTCTATGTTCTCTAACGCCTTCTTCTTAGCCTCGAGAACGCGTAGCCGTAGATCCTCGACGTAGGGATATGATTCCCTTACTCGGAGATGCTTGCCTTCGGCATTAGAAACACTCCTAGATATAGCCTCTGAAAACTCCTGGTCCTTGAGTCCCTTATAGATGTCTTCGAGGACCTTTTCCAGCACTATGCTCAAGGTTCTAGCCTCCTATACAGTAATACGCTGAGATCCTGTATATCCCGTTCGAGCCCTAGGCCTCGATAAGCCCTTCTTAGATTAGAATAGCAGATCGGGCAGAGAGTAGCAATAGTTTCGCCGCCGGCCTCGTCTAGTTCTCGGGCCCTAGTCTCAGCAATCCGACGCGATAGTCTAGGCGCGATGCTCTCGATCGGGCCGCCACAGCAATATGTCATTCGGCCACTTCTACGAGGCTCCACCACAGTATAGCCTGCTCTCGCTAGCAGGCGTCTGGGCTCGTCTACTATGCCCTCGTAGCGTGCGTAGAAGCAGGGATCATGGATAACTACTCGTCCAGCGTCTCCTTGTTTGAACTGGAGATTATCGATGTTCTCGGCGAGCACCTCTATATAGGACTTCACGGTCGGCGAGAATCTATCCACGTACCGTGGATATACTTTGCGGAGCACATGGGTTGTGTGCGGGTCAACGGTTATAATAGTTTTGGCCCCCGCGGACTCTAGTGCATGTGCAACCTTCCGAGCATGCTCCCTGAATACATTGTCTAATCCCATATCGTAGAGCAAGACCCCACTATACGAGTCAACGCCCTGGGGATAA
>CAYROE010000012.1:0-23842 GCA_964425855.1 uncultured Desulfurococcales archaeon
CGGATCCCGAAATAGAATATGACTATATCTACTGGATCGGATGTGTAGCCAGCTACGATCAGAGGCTACGGCCGATAGCAGAGAACGTGATAATGCTACTAAAACAAGCAGGATACAAAGTAGGCGTCCTGCTCGAGGAAGGATGCTGTGGAGAACCAGCAAGGAGAATGGGAGAAGAAACCTTGTTTGTCGAAATGATAAAGATGAACTTAGAGATCCTAAGCCAATACAAGTTCAAGAAACTCCTAGTACACTGTCCACACGGCTACCATGTATTTAAGAACGAATACAAGAAGTACCTAGACTATATAAGGAACGATGAAGAGGCGAAACAATACGCAGATCTCCTAGAGAAACTAGAAGTAGAACACCATTCAATCGTACTTGCAAGACTGGTAAAAGAAGGAAAAATCAAACCATTGAAACAGCTATCCTATGCTGTGACGTTCCACGACCCCTGCTATCTTGGAAGATGGAACAACCACTACGAGGAGCCCAGACTAGTGCTAAGATCTATACCAGGACTAAGAATCCGCGAAATGCCGAGAAACCGGGACAGGAGCTTCTGTTGTGGTGGCGGAGGAGGACAGATGTTCTACGAGATAAAGAGAGGAGAGAGGATCTCCCGTATCAGAGCAGCTGAAGCAGCAGATACTCTAGAGAAGGAAGGAAACGGAAAGCCGAGAATAGTGGCTGTTGCATGTCCATACTGTAACACGATGTTCAGAGGAGAAGCGGAGGACTTCGGATTCGAAGTTAAAGACATAGCAGAGCTACTGGCAGAATCTGTCGGCTCCGAGGAGAAACAAGAATAATAACGTTAGATCTTTGGAGCTGTCAGTATTATACGTGATCCTTTTTTCTCCATCGTTATCCTTCTAACATCTATCTTAGCCGGTAACCTGTATCTACCCTCGAACCTGCGTATTCTATGAGCCCAGCTAAGCTCTGGAAACGCGTCTCTAACCATTCTCTCATCGAGACTCGCAGTTACATGTATATAGTCCTGGTAGACTCGGACATCGATCGTCGACTCTTTAGCTCCTGGAAGATCGATTATGATCCTTACAGAGTCACCCAAGTCGATTATACTAATGAGAGGCTCTATAGATCCCTTACTATACTGTCTTGTCCGTTCATAGAATACGTCTTCTAGTGCTTCCTCGTCATAGACTCGTTCTATTTGATCTATTATGTTCCGGAATTCTCTGTATATTCTGCGCAGCATTTCTTCGAAGGGGTCTCCCTGCGCGGACATAGTCTCACCGTTCCCGCTATTAATCATGCTAGGTATAGATCAGTGTTGGCCGGTACTCGTACGTCTTACCCATTCTTGCCATCACATTCTTTGTTTCCTTCATTAGCTCCTTTAGCCTTAGTTTGATCTTGTCTTCTTCTTCTAGCAGTTTAGTGACATCAATATTCAGCTCTAGTATCTTGTTTAGTGACTCTATAGCGACGGCCGCTGCTCCCGGATCAGGTATATCGATGAAGGAGTCTACCATTAGCACGATATTATTTAGGTTTAAGCGGATACTTTCCTTAAGTATTATCGCGTAAGGGCCTACTAGTATTCCCTGGTTTATATCTTTAGAATTGAGCTTTTCTGAAACATGTTTAACGTTATACTGATCGGAGCCGATAAGATAAACATTCGGTCTCTCTATCTCTATTCTTCCCGGATTACCAAGGCCGGTGACGCTTATGAGGGTCTTTACACCCCTACTCTTAGCATATCTCACAAGTGCCTCGGAGAATAGTGGTATGCTTGAGGGCGCTAATGGCACATCTGTTACTAGGACGCCCAGGTTATCTCTAGCATATATCCTGATCGGAAGCTTTGGTTTGCCCTCCATGATAACTGCTACTGGGGGAAGGGCAGTATAGTTATCTATTCCGACTACATCTTTCATGTTTAGTTCCTTGATTAGATGTATAGCTGTAATAGCTCCGACGAGGCCGACATCTGGAAGACCAAGGATTAATGTATCTATTCCGAGGGCTTCGTATTCTTGGAAGAGGAATCCATTGACTATTTCTTCATAGAATCTGGGCACGTTCATCCCCTTGTTTTACAATGTATGTTCGAGGAATAATATTTAGCCTACTGAATGCTATCCGCCACTATACTAATCGGATCAAAAGAATCTTCCTATAGGGGTTTAAAATCATCACTGTCTATACCAATATTCTATTAATATCTAAACATTAAATACTGGATTCACGTAGTCATATCATGAATTAACGAGAGAGGCGAGGAACCATGCCGGTAAAGGTAAAGATAGAGCCAAGAGACTCCTGTATCTCAGACATGGTATGTGTATCGATCTGTGGAGAAGTCTTCCAGATAAACGACGACGACGGAAAGAGCGAAATAGTTCCACAGTTCAGAATAAGCCCAGACAATAACGCCGAGGGAGAAGTACCAGACGACCTAAAGGACTGTGTCCAGGAAGCAGCAGACAGTTGCCCAGTTAACATAATTATCGTTGAAGAAGCATAATCCACACAACACATTATTTGAAATTTAAATTTCAGAACAGTTGTTTTTCCCCGAGCATAGGTTTTCTTTACGTGAACAGGATGGAATTAGATATAACTTCCATAATATAGCAGTTTTTGGGGGAGACGAAGTAAGAGTCTCTAGATATGAACGGTGTAATGACAATGGAGCTTGCAAGTTGGAGACTGTTGGCACGGACCATTAAGAATGCGGATGTCGTCGTAGAAGTAGTCGATATAAGGGACCCGATACATACTCGGAGTCGAAGAGTCGAGAGCATGGTAAATGCATTGGATAAGGAGTTGATCATAGTATTAAACAAGTCAGACCTTGTGCCGAGGATGGTCGCAGAGAAATGGAAGCGTATAATTGAAGGACAAGGGTTCGAGGTTATGTATGTTAGTGCAACTAGAAGGCTTGGAACAAGGGTTCTTAGAGGGTTCATTAAATCTGTGGCTCCAATAAAACCGTTCTCAGTAGCAGTTGTCGGCTATCCGAAGACAGGTAAATCAAGCATAATCAACGCACTTCGAGGGAGAAAAGGAGCTTCTACTAGCCCAGTACCTGGCAGTCCAGGCTACACAAAAAGTATACAGTTATTGAAGATAGAACCCGGCTTCTATATGATTGATACTCCCGGTGTTATACCTATAGAGGGTGGATGGCCCGAGTCAATCATAAGAGGAAGAAGCCCGGACGAGTTAGTAGATCCCGTTAGACCTGCAATGGCCCTAATAGAAAGGATCCTCAAGTATAATCCTGGAGCCATACGGGATGCTTATGGAATAGAGACAAAAGATCCGCTTATGATTCTTGAGGAACTAGCTAGGAAAAGGGGATGGTTCTATAAGCTCGACAAGGAGCCGTTAATTGAGCAGGCTGCTCGCACTATTATAAGGGATTATCATAAGAATAAGATAAGATTTTATGTTCCGCCAGAAGAGTATCTGCTTTCCTAGATTAATAGACAGGGTTCTATTTAGCATCCCAGTCCAGTTACCTCAGATATATGCCAGTCAAGGAGTTCTTTGTCCTCATTAGTGACTAATATTGTCAGTATCTTTTCTTTTCTTATTTCTCTCTTGGTATTTCTCCCGCGTAGAGTATTTGTTATCATATTTTTCACCTCGTCATTTATTACTATGGTTGTCGAATAGTTATATAGTTATGCCGTGGACAAGATACGACTTCTGACGAAAAATTCAGATATATGAATAATTACAATTAAGCGACATAATTTTTATTATATTGTTATACTCATAATCAACCTTATCTGGATATACCAAGTCGGTAAGCCGGATGGTGCCATTGCCTATGCAAAGATTCTCTCGAGGAAGGGGAATTTACCGGCACTCATGCCCTAATTGTGGCGGGGCTAATACAGAGGCTAGACTAATACGTGGCCTTCCATGCTCTCAATGTATTAGTGACGAGCTATTATCGAGGTATTCCCGTGAGGAATACGATATTCTCTCCATAAACGGGTTGTTGAAAGAAGCTGGATCAATAAGCAACTATAGAGAACTGGCCTTGCTAGAAGAGGAGAGTTTAAGGCTCATAAGGTTTTTCGAGAAAGCTATTGAGAGTCCTCCATGGGGAGCACAACGTACGTGGGCGAGAAGATTAGCAAGGAGGGATAGTTTTTCCATAGTTGCACCTACAGGAGTCGGAAAAACGACTTTCGGAGTAGTAGCAAGTATATACTATGCGTGCAACGGTGAGAGAGCCTATATTATTCTCCCCACGACTCCACTTGTACAGCAAGTTGAAAGAAAGGCTTTCTCAGTCGTCGAAAAGATGGGATGCGATCCAGGGATACTTGTTATACATAGCAAAATGGGTAGGAAGAAACGTCAAGAAGCCATAGAGAAACTTAA
Organism: uncultured Desulfurococcales archaeon; assembly: GCA_964425855.1. GTDB lineage: Archaea > Thermoproteota > Thermoprotei_A > Sulfolobales > Acidilobaceae > S143-63. The sequence continues at coordinate 4,381 of CAYROE010000012.1, forward strand.
AGGAGGAGAGTTCGGCGTTCTAATCACTACGGCCGCTTTTGCAAGGAAGAATGTTGATCTCGTCTCTAAGACAAGATATAGACTCGTATTCGTAGACGACGTCGATGCTGTGCTGAAAAGTGCAAAGAGCGTCGATACCGTCCTAAAAATCGTGGGCTTCACCGAGGAGGATCTGGAGAAGGGAGTAGAACTACTCAGGCTTCAGGTGCGAAGGGCCTCGCTCTACAATAGACTTGTTAGGCTTCAGGAGCGCCGTAGAGCCCAAGTAGAGAATGTGAGAAAAGAGCTTGTAGATATCGAGGCGAGAATATCAAAATTACAGGAGTACATAAATAACGTCAAAAAGAATGTTGCAAGCCTAATAGTCAGTACCGCGACGGGAAGGCCTAGAGGGGCACGAGTAAAGTTATTCAGGAGCCTGCTAGGCTTCGAGGCCGGAGGAAGAAGTGATCTAGGGTTAAGAAGAGTATATGATACCTATATTTACCCGGAAAACGGTATCGTAGATCGCGTAGTTGAACTCGTAAAAAGACTGGGGAAGGGTGGCCTAGTATATGTACCCATAGATCACGGTATCGAGGGAGCAGAAACAATCGCGCAGAGACTCCGTAACGAAGGTATCAAGGCAGAGGCGTTTCACAGCAAGAAGCCTACAAGAATAATAGACGAGTATGCTAGCGGAGAACTAGACGTATTAGTAGGTGTTGCAAACTATTATGGGGTACTGGTAAGAGGCCTCGACTTACCTGAAGTCGTGAGGTACGCTATTTTCGCGGGGGTTCCAAGACACAAATTCTCTGCCGACATAGGAGATCCCCATCCAGCCAGGATGATAAGACTACTATCTCTATTAGTAGAAGCCCCAATGGAGGATATCGCTAACACAGCAAGAGTATACATGGCAAGACTCCGAGACCTAATGCGGAGACTCAGCCCTGCAGCTCTCCACATGATCGCAGAACGTGTAATGAGTGGAGACGTCGACGAAACAGGAAGTCCTACACGTCTCGTGGCAGAAGCCTATAATTTCCTAAGACAAGCAATGGAGGAAGACGACGTATGGGAATTCCTAGAGACGAGAAAAGACGTAGCTGTTATCAGAGAAAACGGCAAGAGATATGTCCTCATAGCTGATGCTCCAACATACATACAAGCAAGCGGTAGAACAAGCAGGCTCTACGCAGGAGGAATTACAAAAGGACTTAGCATAGTAGTTGTCGATTACGAGCAGGTGCTCAACGGTCTCGTAAGACGTACACAATGGTTTGTCGAAGCAAAATGGCAACGGCTCGAAGAACTCGATCTCGAACGAGTACTGAGAGAAATAGACGAGGATAGGAGAAAAGTAAGGAAGCTAAAGAGAGGAGCAATAAAATTAAAGGATCTCGTCAAGACCGCCCTACTAGTAGTAGAATCACCGAATAAGGCTAGAACTATAGCCGGTTTCTTCGGACAACCAAGCATACGCCTCCTGCCAGGCGGTTTGAGAGTATACGAGGTAGCAGTCGGAGACTATATTCTAAGCATAGCAGCCAGCGGCGGCCATGTATACGACCTTTCTCCGTTTGCAGACAAGGACGATTACAGAATACTAGATGAAGCCGCAGAGGATGATATATTCGGTGTTATTATCGAGGAAAATAAGAACGATAGAGAGTTCATCCCCGTCTACACGAGTATTAAGAGATGTCTAGACTGCGGACATCAATTTACAGCGGACGTAGACAAATGTCCTGTATGTGGTAGTACAAGGATAAGAGATTCAAGGCAAGTAGTAAGTGACCTCCGTAGAATAGCTTGGGAAGTAGATACTGTATTAATTGGGACGGATCCCGATGTCGAGGGAGAGAAAATAGGATGGGATGTATCCGTTCTCCTGAGACCATATAGTAGAAAGATAGAGAGACTCGAATTCCATGAGGTCACTAAAAGAGCCATACTCGAGGCCTTGAAGAGGACTAGAGAATTCGACCAGAACCTAATAGACGCACAGATAGTGCGGAGAGTTGAGGATAGATGGATAGGTTTCTCGCTCTCACCTCTACTCTGGTGCCACTTCTGGCCTAGACACTATTGTCGGTTGCTAAAAGAATTCTATGCTGTTCCTGGCAAGAAACAAATGTTCATAACACATGAGCTAGAGAGATGCTCATCGATGAGATTCTACTATAACCTGAGCGCCGGACGAGTACAAACCCCGGTCCTAGGATGGATAGTGCAGAGAACACACGAATCAAAGAAAAAGGTTCTAGCACTCAGGATCCACATTGAGGGCACCTATCTAAGTACAAGAATAGATGAAATAAAAGGCGAAGTAATGGAACTACAGAGAGCCCTCAAAGGAAAGAAACTCTTTGAGCACGAAGTCTCTATAGAACTATTAGAGGAGAAAGACGATAATCTATATCCGCCTTCACCTTATACGACGGATACACTCTTATTCGATGCAAGCAGAATACTAAAGATGAGCGCACCGGAGACAATGAGACTCGCCCAAAACCTATTCGAATGGGGTCTCATTACATACCATAGAACTGACAGTACACGGGTAAGTGACAAAGGAATACAGGTAGCAAGAGAATGGCTAAGCGAGCGCTTCGGAGAATCCTATAAAGAACTATTCAGGCCGAGGCAGTGGGGCGAAGGAGGAGCCCACGAAGCAATCAGGCCTACAAGGCCAATCGACGCAGATAGACTAAGAAACCTCATAGATGAAGGAATACTTGAGTTCCCAGGCCAGATCACGCAAAGACATCTAAAACTATACGATCTAATATTTAGGAGATTCATAGCAAGCCAGATGAGGGAAGCTAGAGTCAAGCGAGTAAAGTACAAAGTAAGTCTCCCGCCGTATAATGCATGGTTCGAGGTCGAGAGAGTTATCCTAACCGCTGGATCCGAAAATGAGATGGGCTTCCTACTCGTATGGCCGCATGCTAGGCTCTCTGAGGCACTACCCGTCGGGTCCTTCTGGTCGAAGATAGAAGTCTACAAGGTACCCCTTGTACCACTATATACTCAGGGTGATGTAATAGAGGAAATGAAGAAGCGAGGCATCGGTAGGCCGAGCACATATGCTAAGATAATAGAGACCCTGCTTAGGAGACGTTATATCACTAGGCCACCCGGAGCCAAGGGAGACTATCTGATATCGACGATCAGAGGTGAACACGTGTATAATTATCTGACAAGGAGCATAGTAGAGTATAAAGACGACTTTAAACCATTAGGAGATAAAGCGGTCGAAGTAGTAGGAAGCATACCGCACCTGGTTTCAGAAGAAAGAACACGCCATCTTGAGCAGAGAATGAACGAGATCGAGACAGGGAAAACAACTAGAGTTAAAGTACTTAATGAAGTATACAATGAGATAGGGCAGCTGGCTTTAGCTATTAGCAAGATCCCTGACAAGCTAGAACAGTCTAAGTCACCTCATGACCCGTTCAATGAGTGTATCTCTAAGGCGACTATAGTCGTGTCTAGTAGGGAGGGTCAAAGGACATGAGCAGAGCATCCTCTCTGAGAATCGGGGTTATACATGCGAGGATTAAGCTGGGATCGAAAAGGGCTAATACTCGCAAGCTCAAGAGCCTCGTGTCGTCGCTCGTAGACGACTACAAAGTAGACTTAGTTGTTCTTCCTCCCTATCCTTTTACAGGACCTGTAATTAACTACTATACTCCTAACCGCCTTAAACATGCGATGTCAAACTATGCAGAAAGAGTAGGACGCAGGCTCCCAGGTAACAGTATACTCGTAAATCCTATTGAGTGGGCTGTTAAATTAAACGTCAGCATACTTGTTGGCCCTATGATTGAGAGGGCAGGGCCCCGTCTCTATATCACAAGTGTCTTAATAGACGAATACGGGAGTATAGTTTCGAAGTATAGGAAGATGAGCTTGACGCCAGAGGAGTCTAAATACGGTATAAACCGGGGCAAAGACCCAGGTATTTTCTATGTATCAAGCAAAGATGCTAAGATAGGTGTATTCATAGACGAAGACCTCGCCTATCCAGAAGTATTCAGATTTATGCAGAAGGAAGAGGTTAACATTGTGATAGGTTTCATGTTACCATATCCATCAGCATACTTCAAAATGACCCGAGACCTAGGCCACATAATGACAATGGATAAATCAATGATCGAGACATTCTTAGCCGTTAGAAGCAAGGAAATAGGGATACCAATACTACTAGTAGGAGGAATAGTTGAGGATGTAGGCAATCACGGAAAATTAGCCTATATGAATACGATCCCTGTCGAACCCGACGTAGGAGTAATACAAGAAAAAGAAAAAGGCCTAGAAGAAATAGACACTGTATTTATTGTTGATGTAGATGTAAGACACAGTAGAGCTCTACCACTAAACCCAAATATAACTGAAACTGTTAGGAGACTTTGCAAATCCCTAAAATAATCCTCATAATTCTTTTCTCATCTTCAAGCTGATAACTTTGGACATACAAGTATTCTCATAAAATAAGCATAAGGAAACTACGTATGGGAGACATATAACGTATCATTTTATTATCATGTGAGTCTCATTAGTTTAAATGAATGGATAAGTTATAGAGAACGGTTTAGAGGTGATCAGCATGGAAGGGGAAGATATGGGTCCTCCAGTAATTACTGTCGCCTCTCAGTCGCCTATAGTATTGAAAGAGGACGATTCAGTTGCTAAAGCCGTACAGTTAATGGCAGAGCATAATATAGGGGCAGTTGTTATAGTAGATGGTTCTATGAAGCCTATAGGTATCTTTACAGAGAGGGATCTACTAATAAAGGTATGTGCGAAAGGACTCGATATGAGTTCTGTGAAATTAAAAGAGGTAATGACAAAGAACCCGTTTACTATCAAAGAGGAGACGCCGGTTAAGCATGCACTGGAAATAATGTTGAATTTCGGGTTTAGACACCTACCGATTGTGGATGAGTCTGGTACTCTTATAGGTATTGTAAGTATAAGAGATCTCTCAAAACCTCTCGCCCTTGATGTTGATGTGAGCGAATTGCATTCTGCAGGTTGATTAGCTGGGATCAGGATCTGGTTATTCTTTTTTAAATGGTTTTATGTAAGAAATAATTTCTTAATGTTTGTATAGTTTTTGTTGTTATTTCGAAGATAGATATTTAACGCCGTTAACTATTTATATGGACTCAAACTTAAATAGATCATTGGTGTGGGACTTGAGCGTCCAAGTAACTAAACGCCGTGTCCAGCGGCTAGGAGGTTCTAGCCTTATAATTACGCTTCCCAAAAACTGGGTAAAGAAACTTGGCCTCATAGCAGGAGACGAGGTCATAGTAGTAGATGAAGGTGCTCATCTCAAAATACTCCCCAGCACAGAAGATACAGAAAGAAGACTCAAATCGATAATTGTTAAATATGGATCGAACATGAAAAACATGAGATTATCCGAAATCGTGGAATGTGCATTCTCTAAGGGCATAGACTGGGTCTATCTATATCCATCCCGTTCAACTATGAGCCTAGTGGAAGAAAGTCTAGAAGAACTAGATAAGTCAGACTACGTAGCAAACTACACAGTATATCCCGATCACATAGAGATAATGATCAACAGAAGCAATTCCGACTCAGCTACCATAATCAAAGACATAAGAAGATTCATGCTGGAAGCGATAGATGCTTCGGAGAATGAAGAAGAACTAGAAAACATATTCGAAACAATACATGAGCGAATAAATGAAATAACCCATGTAATGTCAAAGAGAGGAATAATAGCATGCCAAGAAACACCAATGGATCCGTCAGCAGTAGGAATACTTAAGACAATAGCAGTCCAATTCAAACATCTACTTTCATCTCTCAACACAATAGAAGACGAAGAAGAAAAAACACATCTGAGAGAAGCCATTCGCACAATAATATTATCCGTTATGGGAGGACTATCCAACAACAGCATAAAGAGACTAGGTCTAGCAAAAGAAGAAATTGAAAGCGTTAAAGAGAAAATAAGTTCAATCAAGAACCCTGCTATGAGAGGCTTCATACTAAGCTTCATGGACTCATTAAAACTATTAATCAACACAGCTTCATGCGCAATAGTTAGAGGCCAAACACAGCCTTCTCCGGGCTATCAGTAATTATACCCTATTATTTCTTAAGAAATTAGTTTACTCGACCTAAATTTTTCAATTCTTCACTATAACACTAGTATCGGGATATCCAGTTGTGTGAAGAAAAAATTGCTGGATGTGTCTATACGCGACTAAGTAGGGAAATACCGAGACTCGTTCAGCGCTATCCAGGAGGAATCGAAAGGATTCTAAAGACCCTAAGACAGGAAAAATATACGAGTCATACATGGCAATATCTAAAACGCTACATAGCTGACCAAATAGTATCCTGTCTGGTTGATCCAGAGGCTTCCTGCTACAGAGATTGCATAAAGGAGATATATCTAGCCGACTTGACAGGAGGACAACACAGTTATTATAGTGGACACGGAGGAAAAGACCTTGACATTATAATCGTATTTAATAAGAACTGCAAAAACAGTATCGAGGAGAAAACGATAGAAAAACTCATCGAAGAGAACGTATACTTTATACTCCAGGAGGTATTTGATGAAGACTTCTATAAATTACTAGGAATCCCTAATATAATAGAAATACACCTAGTCACAGGACCAGACTGTTATCCCTATTATCAAATGGTCGCAAATCGAAGCAGGTCGCTCATCAAAGTGTGGGAGACTAGCTCTGATCAGGAGGCCAGACGCGGATAGCGTATGTAAAGGGACTCTTTACAAGACGCCCATAGTATGAATCATAAGAAGTTATAATGTGTATTTCGATGAGATCAGGCTTCAGAATGGTTAGTGCAACCTCTCCAATGATATAGTAGAGTTGAGTATTAAAGTAGCTCTCAAGGATTTTCTTTAGGTCTTTCTCGACAGGCTTGAGATCAGGTTTAACCTTCACTATAAGGTCAATGTCTCTCCCGAGAAAGTCGGATCTTGGTTCCCCACCGCTTAGATCAACATAATAGATCTCCTCTACGTATTCTCGTCCAATTAAATTCACGATACATTTAGATACGGCTTCAGCAATAGTCATCTTTAGCTTAGGCGGCCATGTTGGTAATTTTCTTAGATCCCTCTCTAAATTATCACATTTCCTTATTCCGGATGCAATCTCTACTATTATCCAGGACATATCTATTACACCTGTTGGGTCTTGCTGGTTTCTTAGTAATGTTCAGGTCTTGCTGGTTGTATTGGTAAATAATTGTTGTATCTAGCCATATCCTATTCCGTGTAAGGAACGGCAGGCCTTAAATCTATGGATGTGAATTGAAATATAATAAAATATAATGATACAGAGAAAACAGAGGAGGATAAATCACTTGTTGTTACCAGTAAATAATATGTTTATCTAAATGCTCTAAATAGTAGTTCTATCACTGCAAGTATGTCTCTGACCGAGATCACACCTACTGGCTTATTGTCTTTATCAACAACTGGCAGATGCCTTACACCTAGCTCACTCATTTTTTCGATTACTTCGGATAGCGGCGTAGTAGGATATACTACGGCTGGGTCAGGGGTCATGAATTCCCATACAGGCATCTCACATACATCGTTGGTCCTGCTAGCCGCACATGTAATGTCTCTTTCGGTTAGGATACCGCGGATTTTACCGTCCTCTCCTATGATAATGACGCTTCCTACTTTGTTCTCGCACATGAGTTTTGCTGCTTGCCTGAGAGGTGTTTTCTCATGTATTACTAGAGGGGGTGTAGACATTATGTCTCGAGCGAATAATGGGATAGCTCTTTTAGGAAGACGAACCATTCTTTATCACCATTATTATTTCATAGTTATCAAAGCTATTATCGAGCGACTGCAACATATATAAGTTTAAGATATAGAATGATAAAAATATACCTATTCTATGTTCGAATCGTATTATGGGGTTAACAATTCAGCATAGGCATCCATATACCCTTCTCGCACGCAGTCTTTCTAGCATGCTTATATCCAGCGTCTGCGTGCCTGACTACTCCCATACCAGGATCCGCTGTAAGGACTAGTTCTGCTCTTTTCTCGCTCTCTTCGGTGCCGTCTAGTACAAGTCCTAGTCCTGCGTGGAGACTGTACCCTATTCCTGTTCCACCACCGTGATGGAAGCATACCCATGTGGCTCCAGCCGCGGCGTTTAATAGAGCGTTTAGAACGGGCCAGTCTCCAACCGCGTCGCTACCATCTATCATGCCTTCGGTTTCTCTATAGGGGCTTGCGACTGATCCAGCATCCAAGTGGTCTCTCCCTATCCACATAGGACCGATTTCTCCTAGTCTCACTAGACTGTTCATTAGCTTCCCGAATCTTGCCCTCTCGCCATATCCGAGCCAGACTACTCTTGCAGGTAGTCCCTGGAACTTTACGTGTTTCCTGGCTTTTTCGACCCATCTTACAAGCCTCTTATTGTCATTAAACGTGGCTATCAGCTCGTCGTCGAGCCTGTATATGTCTTTCTCGTTACCGGTTAGGCTAGTGTATCTGAATGGGCCCCGTCCTTCCTCGAACATCGGCCTGATATATGCCTGTACGAATCCTGGGAAGAGGAACGCATCAGTGAATCCCGCCTCGTACGCCATTTTCCTTATATTGTTTCCATATTCAAATACGACGCTTCCCTTCTTGAGGAATCCTACCATAGCCTCTACTTGTCTCCTCATGCTCTTCATTGAGAGTTCAGTATATTTCTCGGGATTCTCTTGGCGAAGCTTCTCAGCTTCATCTAAACTCATACCTGCTGGTACATAGCTTAGAGGGTCATGTGCTGGAGTCTGATCTGTGACTATGTCGGGGACTATTCCTTGTTTTAGAACTTCTTCATATATCTCTGCGGCATTGCCTAGGAGGCCTATACTTATAGGTTCTCTCTTTTCCTTGTACTTGAGTGCGAGATCAAGTGCCTTGTCCAGGCTATCCGTCCAGGTATCTAGATAGCCGTGTCGTATTCTTCTCTCTATCATTCTCTTGTCTATCTCTACTACGATAGCCACTCCACCATTCATGGTTACCGCCAGGGGCTGTGCTCCTCCCATCTCTCCGAGTCCTGCAGTTAGAACAAGTCTTCCCTCAAGGCTTCCTCCAGGAAAGTGTTTTTCAGCGGCAAACGCTAACGTCTCATAAGTTCCCTGAAGTATGCCTTGTGTACCAATGTAGGCCCAGCATCCGGCAGTCATCTGGCCATACATTATTAGTCCTTTCTTCTCGAGTTCTCTGAAGTACTCCCAGTCCGCCCATTTAGGAACCAGTACTGCGTTGGATATAACGACCCTTGGCGCCATCTTATGCGTCTTGAAAACAGCGACTGGTTTACCTGACTGTACTACGAGCGTCTCATCCTCTTTCATCTCCATAAGTGTATTTACTATTGCCTCGAACGCCTCCCAGCTACGAGCAGCCCTTCCCGTTCCACCATATACTATTAGGTTCTCAGGATCCTTTGCGACTTCGGGGTCTAGAACATGGAATAGCATCCTGAGAGGACCTTCTAGTTGCCAGCTACCGCTCTTAACGTGGAGTTCTTCTCCGCGTATGTGTCGTACTCTTAGTTTTCTCGTAGGATCATAGTATCCTTTCTCGATAAGTTTCCATATGGGCTTCGACTTATAGGAGTCAAGGGAAGACACACGGATTCACCGCTAGTATATAGTGGCTCTAGATATATTATTAGTCTTAATAGCTACTGTGACAATAATGCTATCCTGGTGTAATCGTTTGGAGGCAAAAGATCTATTTGTCATACCTCACTATAAGGTACTCCAGGATCCTCAAGATAAGAGGATCCTCGAAAAAGAGGCGTGTAGCAGAATAGGATTAACAGGAGTACCATGGGATTGGAGTACAGGCGGTGATCCAGGAGCAAGACACACACCCAGACTCCTCCGAGACAACATATACGCCAGCCCTGATTATAGTCCTTCCAAGGGACAGCTCACATGTAAGCCCAAAGACTATGGGGACATAATTCTCTATCCTAGAGACTGGGAGAAAACAAAGAGAGCAATCAGAGAAGCATCAAGAAAACTATTCGAAGAAAACAAGTTTACAATCTTTCTAGGAGGAGACCATAGCATAACGGGCCCCATACTAGGTGGTCTCCTTGATGTATACGATTGTGTAGGACTAGTAATGCTAGACGCACACTTCGATCTAAGATCAATATCGGGTGGCGTAACAAGTGGTAGCTGGCTATACGATCTATATCAGGAGCAGAGGGATCGTATCAAGACCGTAATAATTGGTATAGGAGAATATTCTAACCCATCCTATCTAGCGAATAGAGCAAAGGAACTGGAAATAAGATTCCACGGAGTAAGAGATGTTTGGTTTAGAATAGAAGAAATCTACAAGGATCTAGAAGACCTAAAAGAAACATGTCCAATACACTATGTAACGCTCGACATCGATCATTTAGACTCTGCGTACGCTCCTGGTGTTAACAGTCCCTCGAGTCCAGGGCTTCATCCAAGGGAAACAATACAGATACTAGACTACGTCCTTGACAATATGAATGTTAAGGGAGCAGACATTGTAGAAATCGTACCAATAAAAGACAATGGAGGCAAGACGATAAGATTAGCATCTAAATTAGCCCTATACATGTTACACGGGGTAATATCATGAAAGTAGATATAGTGGTAAGAAACATCGGAGAACTAATAACCTTCAAGGAGGGGCCTCTTCGCAGAGTCAACACGGATTCAGCAGGCATAATACATAATGCGGCAGTAGCAGTAAAGGACGGTAAAGTTGTATGGGTCGGCCCCGACAGTGATGCGGATCGGTATGAGACATCACTCATAATAAATGCAGAGGGCAGGATCGCGACACCAGGCCTAATTGACACACATACACACCTCATTTTCGCAGGAGATAGGAGCCATGAGCTATGGATGAAGCTAGAAGGTAGAACATACTCGGAGATACTAGAAGCAGGCGGTGGAATATATTATACAGTCGAAGAGACTAGGAAGGCATCACTAGAAGAACTAGTAGGCAATGCGTTGCGAGTACTCGACAAAATGCTATATCATGGGACAACAGTAGTAGAGGTGAAAACAGGCTATGGACTCCTCTACGAACATGAGGTAAAACTCATTGATGCGATACTAGAATTAAAGAAACGCGCCCAGCAGACAATTATAGGTACCCTCCTAGCACATGTTATACCAAAAGAATATATGGATAGGCGCAATGAATACGTAGGCTGTTTCACCAGAAGACTGGTGCCTCTAGCCGCAGAAAAGAAGCTCGAGTTCGTGGATGTATTCTGTGATAAAGGAGCATTTACAGTAGAAGAAACCAGAAAGATAATATCTGAGGGTAAAAGAAACGGATTAAAGATAAGGCTGCATTCAGATGAGCTAGCCAACATAGGTTGCTCCACGCTAGCTTTAGAATACGAGATTCATAGTATCGATCACTTAGAGTATCTCCCTGAGTCTATAATACCAGGTCTCGCCACAACAAGAACCGTAGCTACTCTCTTGCCAACATCAATGCTATCAGTATTTGCAGACAAGAAACCGCCGGTAAAACAACTTAGGAAAAACGGAGTATACCTAGGAGCAGCGACAGACTACAATCCGAACAACATGAATCCAATACTCCAAACCACACTGGATCTCGCAGTATACCTTCTGGGCCTAACACCATTAGAAGCACTAGCCGCCGCTACTGTCAACGCGGCGTGGAGTCTCGATATATATCCGAATCATGGAACAATCCGCGAGGGAGCCTATGCCGATATATTAGTATGGGACTACGAGAAGCTGAGCCAACTATCATATACATGGGGTTATGACAGGCTCCTAACAGTAATCGCTAAAGGAAATATAATCAGGAGCGGGCTTTGATCAATCATCAGATACGACTGCATATATCGAATGTAGATCTTCTAGACACAACATGTTAATCTTGCAACTTGGAAAGGAGGAAGAAAAATGATAACAGTAATCGGCGAAGGCGAGCGTCATCTCGAGCGAGGAACCGGGATAATATACAGAAAATGGGTGCGGACAACACACAATGTAAGCAATGGCGACATAGTCGATATACAGACTCCCTCGGGTATAAGAGCTTGCGGAATATATGAAGATATAGGACCTGTAGCATTAAGAATCGTCTATCACCATGAGTGCCCGGATACTCGTCCTAAACATGTGCTCGAGATGAAGCTCGAGGCGAGTCTACGGCGAAGAGAGCTGGCAGGGCTCAAAAAGACTCGGAGTTATCGTCTCGTTAATAGTGACGGCGACTTATTATCGGGTTTGATAATAGATGTTTTCGACGAAAAAGTCGCCGTAGTACAGTCAAGTAGCAGTGCTATAGACGTGCACGTTGAAAAAATTGCACAGATCCTAAACCAGTTAATAGGTGTAGAAGGAGTCTTCGAGAAAAGCACGCAACGCTCACGAAAAGATATAGGCCTAGAACCCCGTAAAAGATGGTTTCTAAAAAAGATCAGACAAGTAATCATAGAGGAAGGCGACGCCAAGTTTATAGTAAATTTAGAGATGGGCCAGAAAACCGGTTTCTACCTGGACCAGCGGATGAATAGGCTCGAACTATACCGGTATATTGGGAACAAGGAAAGAGTACTGGACGTTTTCTCCTATACGGGTGCTTTCGGGGTACACGCATGGCTTGCAGGAGCCTCCCACGTAACATTTATTGAGGAAGACCCTATCGCTGTAGCCCTGCTAAGGAAGAACCTTGAACTCAACAATGTAAAATCCTATCGGATAATTAATGCATCTATATGGGATGTTATTCGAGAAAATCCAAGCCTTGCAGGATTTGATGTAGTCATAGTGGATCCTCCGGCATTCATACAAAAATCAGATAAAAGATCCATAAGAAGAGGTCTATCAGCATATTACTCCTCCTATAAATGGAGCACAAACCAAATCGAGACGCAGGGCATACTATATCTGAGTAGTTGTAGCTACTTCCTAACCCGAGAGATGTTCCTCAACGTGATCAACGACGTCTTAATGGACAGCAAACTAGACTACAGTATTCTAGGTAGTATCAGAGGAGCAGCACCTGATCATGTATTAAGGAGAGCCGAGTACCTCGACTATCTAAAGGGAGCGTACATCTATGTGGAGAAGAAATAATATAGTAGCGAACTACTGGAGACATGGGAAAAAGAATCTATTTGATAATTAACTACTCGAATTCTACTTTCATTAGTTCCTCTTTAATTTTCTCAGCCTTCATCTTGACTTCCTTCATTTTCTCTTCATAGTAGTTTTTGCCAGTAGTGTCTATAGTTACGACGAGAGGGCCGAATTCCTCGACCTCGAATACCCATACAGCCTCAGGTATACCAAGCTCGTCTAGCCAGTAGACGTCGACGACACGCTTTATTCTGTCGGCGGCAAGGGCCCCGGCTCCACCAGTGAATACGGCGTAGACCGCTTTGTGCTTCTTCATAGCCTCGGCTGTACGCTGTCCCATTCCTCCTTTACCCACTATCATTTTCACTCCTGTTTTCTCAATAAACTCGGCTTCGACGCTTTCCATTCTCATACTTGTTGTGGGCCCTGCGGCAACCACCTCCCAGGAGCCGTCCTTTCTTTTCCTCACGACAGGTCCACAGTGGTATAGTACTAGTCCATTGAGGTCTATGGGTAGCTTTTCACCGCTCTCTATTACCTCAAGAATCTTCTTATGGGCCTCGTCTCTAGCAGTAACCATTATTCCAGTAACATAGACTATATCTCCAACTCTAAGCTCAGAAACATCCTCGTCGCTAAGCGGAGTCTTTAGATGAAACACACGTGCTTCGCTCATACCTCTCACCCCTAGACTATTTTACATTCACCGTCTACGAGTCTAAGATGCCGAGTCAACATCTTCGACGATCCATCCGGAGAAATCTCTATTATTCCTCGTCTCGTCGCCCAGCAGCTCGTTACTACGCCTATGGCAAATGTTGCAGGATGCCTGTACGAATAATCGAACTTTACGTCTAGGGCTGTTAATCTACCGCCGAATCCATGTGGCCCTATCTCGAGCTTGTTGAGTGCTTTCAGTAGTTCTTCTTCTATTTTAGCGGCCTTAGGGTCTGGATGCCTCTCACCTATTGGTCTTAGGAGTGCTTTCTTAGCAAGAGACATCACTATGTCTGCACCGGCTCCGATAGCTACACCTACTATGACTGGAGGACATGGAAGTGCTCCTGCTCCTGCTATCGCGTCTATAACTGTTTTCTTGAGGTTCTCGAATCCTTTTAGAGGAGTGGACATTACTAGGGTGCTTGGGGCTTCGCTCCCTCCTCCCTTTGTCATGAGATATACTTTGAGCTTGTCTCCGGGCACTGGTTCTACATGAATCCATGGGATGTATCTTCCAGTATTGTCACCACTGTTTTTGAAGTATAGTGGGTCTACTGCGTTAGGTCTTAGGTATCCTTCTTTTGTGACTTTTCTTAGAGCATTTATGAATTGTTTTATGACCTTTGTTGGTTTAACTGGGAAGTCTTCTCCTATCTCGATCCATAGATAGGGAGTACCTGTGTCTTGGCATATTGGCCTCTTCTTCTTGCATGCTATCTCCATATCTTCGAGGATTGCTTTTAGCTGTGTTTTTGCGACTGGGTTTTCTTCTTCCTCGTAGGCGTTCTTTATAGCTGTGTATACGTCTTCGGGAATCCCTGTTGCAATTGTCTTTATGAATTCATAGAATATCTCTTCTAAATTCGGATCTGTCAATTGCTGTCACCCTTCCTTTAGTATATTCGTATAGTTCTATCTATTACATTATGCGGGCTAGAGCAAAATACACCTAACCCTAGTTACTGTATATAATTCTCAGACAGGTACCTTTATCATTGGTGTTTCATGTTATGGTCGAAGTAAACGTTTTCGTGGTGGGCTTCGGTAACGTGGGCAAGGAACTTGTGAAGCTTATACTGAGAGAAGGTCAAAAATATGGTATAGAACTAGTAGGAGTCAGTGCTAGTAAGGGCTCTGTACTTGTCGGGGGCCCGGCCGATAAGGTAAACTTATTGAGATTAATCGAGAAAGACGAGAAGCTAGAAAGACATCCATCCTTTAAGCCTGGAGTAGGATCAGTGGAAGGCGCTCTACTCACAGGTGCTGAGCTCGCTATGATAGTTATGCCGCCCTCATACAAGACAGGTGAACCGAACACCACTATCTACAAGGCTCTTGCCGAAGCAGGAATCTCCATAATCACCGCAGACAAAACTGTATTAGCTAGAGACTACAAAGGATTCATGGACTACGCTAAGAAAAGAGGAGTATACATAGGATATAGGGCTACGGTGGCTGCAGGCACGCCAGCTATAGACTCTGCCAAAGGATTAAGGGGCCGAGACGTATTGTCAATAAGAGCAGTCCTAAACGCGTCATCAAACTATATCCTTGGCCTTGTGGAGAAAGGCCTAAGCTTTGAAGAGGCCATTAAAGAAGCTAAAGAAGCTAAGCTTTTAGAGCCAGATCACACCGTAGATACTCATGGTCTGGACGCTGCTGCCAAGGTAACTATCCTTGCCAACACACTTGGGGTAAGGGTAAGTATAGACGACGTAGATAGATCTCCTATAGAAGAGTATAGTGAGGAGGAGATAAGGAAGGCATTGAATGAGGGATTCAGGGTTAAACAAGTAGCATTTGCGGATTTAGTGAAGAGAGTGTTCAAAGTGTATCCTGCCAGGGTATCTATGGATGATCCCTTGTATAGGGCCGAGAAAGAAGGCAACGTAATTGTATTCCGTGTAGAGAACGAGGATATAGTAATTGAAGGCCCGGCGGGGCCGGCTTGGAGGACAGCTCGGGTAATGATAACTGACGTTATAGAGTATCTAGAGTTAAGGGAGTATCTATAAGGGATATAATGGGAGAAAATAGTCTATGCTGGCAAAGCTACCATTCTATCGGGAGGTATGCGAAGCGTTACTTTTTGACCTTGTCTTACAAATGCCTTGTTGGGTAAGTAGATAGTTAGTTTTGCCGAGCCAGATATAACTCTGGCTTCTATCTTGTCTCCTAGAAACATTGAATCATCTACAACTCCTTCTATAATGTTATCTCCGACTGCAAAGTCTTCTACTTGCTCGAAGCTCTCTGGCCTTATAACAACATGTACCTTGCCGGTATCAATTCCACCATGCGTGTATATTACTAGTTCCTTATCTAGCTGATCAACATATACTCTCACCATATGATTGTCTAAAGCACCGATAACACGTCCCTCTAGAACATTACTCCTGCCTAGGAAACTCGCAACAAACAAACTGTTAGGCTTAAAGTAGAGACTCGTAGGGGTGTCGACCTGTAGGACTTTTCCTTTGTTCATGACAGCTATCCTGTCGCTCATGCTCAATGCTTCGAGCTGATCGTGTGTTACATATACCGTTGTTATCTTTAATCGTTTCTGGAGCGATTTGATTTCCTCCCTCATTTCGACTCTTAGCTTAGCGTCCAGATTGCTTAGGGGCTCATCGAGTAGAAGAACGTTTGGTTCAACAACGAGAGCCCTTGCCAGGGCCACTCTCTGTTGTTGCCCTCCACTTAATTGTAATGGATAACGTTTCTCGACGCCCTCTAGGTCTACTAGTTCAAGAGCCCACTTGACTTTTTTCTTGATCTCATCCTCTGGGACTTTCCTGAGTCTAAGACCATATGCGATGTTATCGTAGACCGTCATGTGGGGCCATAGGGCGTAGTTCTGGAACACCATCGCTGTGTTTCGATGATAGGGTTTGAGATACGTGACGTCTTGATCATCGAAGTATATCTTGCCTTGCTCTGGGAGCTCGAATCCTGCTATTATTCTTAGTGTTGTCGTCTTTCCACAGCCGCTTGGACCTATTATTGTGAAGAATTCTCCCTCGTTTATTTCAAGGCTTACGTTATCTACGGCTACTGTATTTCCGAATACCTTAGTCACGTTTTCTAGCTTGATTCTTGTCAAGCGTTTTCTCCCTCCCTCCTATACATAGATGTTACTATAGATCGTAAAAATTTAGAAGATATCATTTGCTACGCACCTATGAATGCGTAGCTCTGCTTCAGTCCTAGTATAACTATGAGTATTGCAATGAGCTGGAAGAGTATGAGCAGTACACCCATCGCGGCGACGTATTGGATCCCTGCTAGTTGGCCACCAATATAGATATTCTTCATATAGTATGTCATGGGTGCCTGATCTGATCTTAGGGATCCTATGGTTATGCTTGTGCTTACCTCTGTGCTAATATATATGAAGCCTATGATTGCTCCACTTATAATGTAGGCGAGGATTAATGGTAGCACTATTCCAAAGACCACTTTTCTCCTCGTTGCTCCCAGGTTGAGGGCTGCTTCTTCCAGCGCGACATGGACTTGTTGGAATCCTGCGAATACGCTTCTAACTACGAATGGTAGCTTTCTTATGCTATATGCTATTATTAGTACTATCCATGCTTGGAATACGGTTGGCCCGCTTGTAGGGTCTAGTGGTGTTCCCCTAAACAATGTGGCGAAGAAGAAGTAGTATCCTAGGGCTATTACTAGTCCAGGTATTGCTATTGGTATTGTTGAGAGCGCGTCGAGTGCCGAGGTTATGAATCTTATTTTGACTCTGCTAACAGCGTATCCTATGATTATGGATAGTGTGGTGGCTATGAATACTGCTACTAGGGCATATGTTATTGTGTTCTTGATGTATATGAAAATGTTGGGGTTCTGGAATAGCTCTAGGAAGTATGCTGCCGTCGCCTGGTCTAGATGTATATAGAAGCCTGTCGGGCTCATCATATTGAATGCTAAGAGTACTACTCCAATTTGCGGCATTGCTGTCCAGATTATAAGCGGTAATAGTAGAAGGTATACTACCAGTAAGCCCTTTATTCCGAGTTTTCTTTCTCGTGGCTTCCATCGTCCACCTCTACTAATCATAGCATAACTACGCATTCCAACATAGTTTTTGATGCTAAGGAAGCTTACTACTGCTAGGAACAACATGACGAATCCGAGCGCTGCGAGCTCTGGCGATATGACTCCGGTCTCGCTTGTAAATCCGCTGTAGATCAGGTAGCTCATTAGCCTTCTCTCTTGAAATACTATTGGTGCTCCCAGGTCTTCGAGGCTGAATATAAAGACGATAATGCTACCAGCAGCTATCCCGGGAAGGGCTAGTGGTAGTGTTACAGTCGAGAATAGTTTGAATCCTTTAGCTCCTAGGTTCTCTGCTTGTTCTTCCATACTAGGATCTATATTCAAGAAGCTGGCATATGCGTTCAGGTAGACTATTGGGTAGAACGCCATGATTTGAGCGATTGTCACGCCGGCTAGTGAGTCGATCTGTACTGCGAATCCAAACAGGTTCTTGGTTATAATTGATATGGGTCCACTTGCGCTAAACAAAATCTTTATGACGTAGCTGTTTATGAATGGGGTAACGAATAATGGTACAAGTGCAAGTATTCTAAGGAGGGTCTTGCCTGGAAACCTGTATCTGGCCAATACGAATGCCACGATTATCCCTAGTATTGTGGCTACTGTTGTGACAATTACGCTGTTGATAAGGCTGTTTAAGAGTACTCCGTAGTTAACGCCTGTTATAACTAGAACTTTCTCGTCGCCTATATATTGGAAGCTCCATGGAGATTCGCCGAAGGTGACAAGCCTGATATATTTTCTAGTAGTGAATATAGTCTTGAAGTTCTCATAAAACGGTGTTCCAGGTGGAGTGATGAACGCGTTCCATAGCATTATTAGGACTGGGGCTAGTAGAAATGTTACTAGCATCACTGTTCCGATAACTAGGAAGGCTATCACTAGGGTGTCAAGCGAGTATAGTGTGGCCTTTACTTTTTTCGAGAATGGTAATTTGATTTCTTGACGCGTTGTCTTTCTTTCTTTTAGATAGGTGTCTACCGAGTAGATAAAAGTGACTACTACTATGGGTGTTGCTAGTATTGCGATGGCCTTTGGAATCCCAGGTAGCCTTAAGAGAAGTATCATGAACACATATAGGTAGCTAATTATCGAGAGGAAGCTTAGAGAGAAACTATATTTTAGTTTATCAACGTCTAGGCCTTTCTTATACATGGTTATAGGGATTATTATTGCGAGTATCCAGGCTATCAGATCCAAGTTGGGGACATTATAGTTAGAGCCAATATAATAGAGAACTGCACCAATTAGGCCTACTAGCAATAGGTCCTTTATCTTATATTGGTCAGTAGCGTCTATTGCCGTCGTCATAACCCCCCTCTCCCAGACCATGACCCATAACTTGGACTCTAAGGGATTAAATAGAATATCTTGAGTCGCGACAGATAGCTCTAACATACATTGGTATTAGTCTTGTTGTATAGAATAATCTTACTTCGATAAGAACTAGTGAGAATAAGGAAAAGAATAATGGGAATTGGAGACTAGTTATTTTTCTCCATGTGTT
>CAYROE010000013.1:0-22307 GCA_964425855.1 uncultured Desulfurococcales archaeon
CCTTGATAAGGTTTATACCGAGAACATCGCTCGCTAATGTTGAAGTCTTTAATATCCTATTTCTTGGAAATACGCTCCTCCAACTCGATATATGAGTTTATTTAGTAGGAATGTGGCGAGCCATGTTAAATCATCTCTATAAATACTAGTTATGTTGTTGGTGTCAAGCTGAATATTGTAAAATCCAGGGTTTAGAATATCCTCATAGATTTTCTGTCTTACGGGTAGATGAAACTCGCTATCATTATAAGACCAATAAGTGTACAAGTTAGCGAATACAGTGTTGAGCTCTTGTGTAGTGTTATTTATGGGATTTACATAGTCGTCCACTATTACCTTGATATTATTAAAATCGTATAGGAACTTGTAATAGGGTAGAAACACTACTAATGGTACCACCTTCCAGTATTCTTCACCGTCTTTCATAATATTTTCCACGTGGTAGAATACGTATGCAGCGTCAAATCCATAATATATGTCCAGAGGTGCAAATATATAGCCGATAGACCAAGGAGACCCGAGCGGACTACTATATGGTGAAAGCGATATTCCGTATCCGTCTACATTAAGCATATATTGCTCGACTCCGAGAACCATGTGGCCGAAAACGGTTATTCCTATGGAGTCCGTGGCTTGATTCGCGTTTGTTATTGTTGAATAAAAGATAATTGTATGTGGTCTCTCTCCCATGCTTGCATATGAAAAGGTGGCTCTTAAAAGGGGGGCATGATTATAGTGTCCAAGGAACTGATTATAATTGTATGTCATGTTCCATTGCGTCGTGAATGATATCGGATCGCTCGATACATATTTACTAATTGTTGTGACGAAGTCATTCATTGTGTAGACTCCTGGCTGTAGCAGCGTATATTTCTCTACTAGACTATATAAGGCGTCTCCTGGATTCGGACAATCGTTTTTATTATAATAATATGCCCTTGAAAAGAAGAACCTGTAATTATCCCACATCTCGCGTTTTATGTTATTTGACAAGTCTTCTCCGAGCCCAGTTATCTTTATCCTGTGCATCCATGTATCAGGAGGATCAGTAGAATTGTTTAGTTCTGGGAAAACTATCTCCCAATAACTCCAATAATTACAAGAGGAACTAGATATTCCTGGAACGCCTCTATTGAAGGTTTCAGGTAGATGTTTTCCCATTATGTCAGTGTCCTGGTAGCCGCTTGCAATATTGTCGAGGGACACGTTGAGAGGTTTGCATTCGGGGACTTGCTCTTTTCCTATAACGATGGTTCCAGCTTTTAACAATCCCATAGGGTCTTTCCTAGCCAGTTCAATTGCTCTGTTCGGATCCTTTGTTTTTACTAGGTAATGTGTTAGAGTAGAATAGGATAAAGATGATATACATGTGTTGCCTTTCTCATCTATAGCATATATTGATAAATATACAGTGGGATACATGCCCAACCCATGGTCTTTCAGGATGCTTAGTTCTCTTTGCATCTCCGTATTGTCTATTATGAAACTAAGATTTAGCTGTATTTCCTGTCCAGGCATCCTAACAGCTTGTGCTTTACTGTATCCTCCTGGATAGAATATGAAGGCTGTGATGAATAATAGCTTGCCTGTATAGATACTTTTATCTATGACGATGTTCAAGTTATAGCTATTGCTTTGTAAAGTTGGTAGAATGTATGTAAACATAGGAAATAATATAATAATAGAGATAATTATAAATAGCTTTCTTCTAGAAATACTAAAAACCCTATTTTCTATAGCTGAAAATCTCAAAAGTGTCACCTTTAATTATGTTAAATCATTGATCTTTTATTTGAGAGAATAGTCCATTTGAAAAAACAAGATGACGTAAAAGTATAAAAGTAATAGTATAGTCTCTATATATGGCTTCTACTCTATTGTGTATTCATGCTATTCTTGTAATTGTAGGATACATGAAATGTTTTTACTGTTTATCCTTTTGTTACGCCGAGGGGTCTGAGTCTTGCTACTAGTTTTCCTATCCCTACCTCGTGTGCGACTCTTGCAACCTTATCTACGTCTTTGTATGCTTCCGGCATTTCTTCAACTACGGTCGCTCTGTTACTTGCTCTGATGTAGATGCCCTTTATTTGGAGCTCGCGGAGTACCTCGCTGTAGTGCTTTGTTCTCTTTGCCGCGGCTCTACTCATCCATCTGCCTGCTCCGTGAGGCGCCGTGTACCAGCTCTTCCAGCCTTCTGTTGTCCCGGCTAGTACGTAGCTTGCTGTTCCCATGCTTCCCGGGATTAGTACTGGTTGTCCTATTTCCCTGTAGGCGGCCGGTATTTCGGGGTGTCCTGGTGGGAATGCTCTTGTTGCTCCTTTCCTGTGGACTATTAGTTTACGGCGTTTTCCGTCGACCACGTGTTCTTCTAGCTTGGCAATGTTGTGGGCTACATCATATACTATCCTCATACCGAGCACGTCTGGGTCCCTCTTTAGAACTTTCTTGAATGCCTCCCTGGTCCAGTGTGTTATAAGTTGTCTGTTTGTCCACGCGAAGTTTGCCGCCGCAGCCATTGCCTTTACATAGTCTTGGGCCTCGGGCGTATTGAAAGGCACGCTTGCGAGTTCTCTGTCAGGCGGTATGGTCCCATATTTTCTCATGGCTCGCTCCATTATCTGGAGATAGTCGCTCGCGACCTGGTGGCCTAGTCCCCTACTACCAGTGTGTATCATCACAGTTATCTGGCCCTCGAAAAGGCCCATCGCCTTAGCTAGCCTCTCGTCGAATACCTTGTCGACTACCTGTACTTCTAGGAAGTGGTTTCCGCTGCCGAGAGTGCCGAGCTGTGCGCTTCCACGCCTCTTCGCCCTATGACTTACTTTTGAGGCATCAGCGAGGCTCCAGCTCCCTCTCTCCTCTAGGTACTCTGGGTCATCTGCCCATCCATAGCCCTTGCTAACTGCCCATTGTACTCCCTCCTCCAGTACCCTGTCGAGCTCGTTTACTGTGAGTTTAACCTTGCCTGTGCTGCCGAGGCCGCTTGGTACATTATAGAATAGGGCGTCTACTAGTTGCTTTATGATTGGTTTGACGTCGTTTATTGTTAGGTCTGTTCTGAGCAGTCTAACTCCGCAGTTGATATCGTATCCTACTCCTCCTGGGCTTATTACTCCATTCTCGTCTATGGCCATCGCTGCTACGCCGCCTATGGGGAACCCGTATCCCTGGTGGCCGTCCGGCATGACTATACTGTATTTTTGGATGCCGTGGAGGCATGCTACGTTCGCGGCTTGTATCAGGGTCATGTCTTGTTTCATTTTTTCTATGAGGAAGTCGTCGGCGTAGATTATGCTTGGCACCCTCATGCATTGTTTAGCTCCTTTAGGTATAGTCCATGTGTACTTGTCTACTCTTCTAAGCTCTATTGATGGCATGATATCTCCACCCTTTTCTATCTAATAGTTGTTATTGGAGATTTATACATAGTGCATAGATAGGAGTTCCATCGGGGGAGAATCAATAATATTAATCACAATGTATCAATGCTTGATGGGCTCAAATAGTAAAACGGTGACATAGAGTTGATGGCGGCAAAGGATCCTTATACGAGACTAGTCGAGGCTGTTACAGAGGCTATAGCAGAGAAGGTGGGAGAGGACGCGCAGAGAGTATTCTACCTAATAGGAAAGCCTCCAAGAGAAGAACTAGGGGATCTTAGCTTTCCAGCTATACGATACGAGAAGAGGGGAGTGGCGACAGTAGACGACTTAATCCAAGCTATTAATGATAGGCTAGAGCAGGAGGGAATAGAGTATGCAGAACTGTCTAGGGCCGGAGCCTACATCAACATAAAGGTAATTGCAGAGAAGGCAGTCAGGCAGATAGCCGAGATGCTGAAAGAGAATCAAAGGCTTGAGTTGCCCAAGGCAAAGAATCCACGGAGACTAGTAGTAGAGCATACAAGTGCTAACCCGATCCATCCGATGCATATGGGTCATGCTAGAAATGCTACGATAGGCGATACCCTCTCAAGGCTCCTTAGAGCGAGGGGCCACCTTGTGAACACGAGGTTCTATGTAGACGATGTGGGGAAACAGGTGGCAGTCGCCGCCTACGGTGTAAGGATTCTAGGTATAGATCCCTTGGAGGAGGCTAGGAGGAGAGGTATAAAGCCAGACGAGTTCATTGGATGGATCTATGCCGTGACGCATACAATAGTCGACGTGAAAACATTGAAGAGAGAGATCGAGGAAGGAGGAGACAAGACTCTAAGGGATAAACTAGACGATCTCCTACTTGTTCTAAAGGATCTCGAGGAGAAAGGTCCCCGCGAGTACTTTGACAAGCTCCTAGAACATATTGGTGCAGAGGAGGATCCCGAGAAAGAGATCTCAGAGCTAATGGTAAGGTATGAACATGGAGAAGAACCGGAGAAGAGTCTCGTGAGACGTGTAGCGGAGACAGCACTAGAGGGGATACGGTCCACGCTCGATAGGCTGAATGTTTCTTTCGATGCCTGGGACTGGGAAAGCGATCTAGTATGGAGTAGTAGGGTAGGGAGGCTCATAGAGGAGGCGAGAAGATCAAAGTACTTTACCTGGTATAAGGGAGCAGAGGCCATAGATATACCTAGGTTTGTGAAGGAGGCCTTATCAAGGGATCCAGAGCTAAAGAAACACTTCAGGTTACCTAAGGGGTTCGAGATACCTCCCTTGATCCTTCGGAGGAGCGACGGAACTACACTCTATACTACTAGGGATATGGCATATACTATCTACAAATTCGAGGCATGGAACGCTGACAAAGTCTATAATGTAATAGGGGCAGACCAGAGACTCGCCCAGCTACAGCTCCGACTAGCCCTAGCCGCCATAGGATATGTGAGAGAGGCAGTGAACCTAGTACACTACGATTATGAGCTCGTGACACTCCCAGGCAGAAAGCTTAGCAGTAGACGGGGAAGGATCATAACACTTGACAGTATACTAGAAGAGCTAAAGGCAACAGCATGGATAGAGGTTAGGAAACGGAACCCCGACAAGCCAGATGAATGGATAGACGATACCGCGGAGAAAATAGCTATCGGAGCAATAAGGTTCAAAATGATACAGACAAGCGCCCCCAAACCTATAGTCTTTAGCGTGGAGAAAGCCCTAGACCTCTCAGAGAACAGCGGCCCCTATCTCCAATACACATATGCAAGGGCTTCAAGCATACTTCGAAAACACGGCCCAATAAACTACGAGGCTATAAGCCCCCAAGCATGCAATGATCCAGACCGGAGAAGACTCCTGATCGAATCACTCCGGTATCCAATGACCGCCGCTAAAGCCGCCGACGACCTGGCCCCCGAGCAAGTCGCAGTCTATCTCTTAAGATTAGCAGACATGTTCAATAGCTGGTATCAGAAGGATACAGTTATAAGAGAACCAGATCCCGGGGCAAGAGAGTGTAAGGCTCTCCTCGTAGAACTCGTAAGAAACGTGTTAGGCTCCGGGCTCGAGCTACTGGGCATCCCGGTGCTGGAGAGAATGTAGAGTGGTGTAAACAGGCGTTGAGCATAGTCCTGGAGCTGAAGAAGTCTGCCAGGCACGTGTCGGAGATAGCTTGGGGCTTGCTAGGAGCAAACATGGGGGACGCCCTAAACATTTTCTTCATGAGCATGTTCTCGACACTACTCCTAGACAAACCCTATCTTCTGGCCCTTATACCTAGCCTGGCCGCCCTCCGGGGAAGTATAGCGACAAGCATGGCCAGCCGTGTAACTACTGGCCTATATCTAGGCCAGCTCGGCCCCCGGGTTAAGGACATATTATATCGTGAGTCTGCGCGTACAACGGTCTTAGGGTTATCGAGCAGTATTTATGCTGGCATAATAGTGGGATTGGTTGCCGGGTACCCTGTGTTTACTACCGTGTCGGCAGCGGGTTTCTCTGCTCTTCTCGCATTGCTTATTCTTCTCCCAGCGACTAGTCTTCTAGCTGTTGTGGGTTTTGGATTCGGCCTCAACCCCGATAACTATATGGCTCCTATCCTCACAGTTTTGGGCGATATAACTACTGTTCCGGCGCTGGTTATGGTATCGTACTTTATAGGTGTTAACCGGGGGGTTGACACTTTCCTAACACTCCTCCTAATATACGCAACCCTAACATTGATGATAGCACTCGCCTACACCAACAGGAACCATAGAAGGGTAATAGTAGAGGGCCTCCTAGCCCTGCTACTCGTAGGACTAATCGAGAGCGTTACAGGAGGATTCTTCGCCGGCTACAGCGCCCTCCTAGCAACAATAGGAGTTCTCCACATGGTCCCAAGCCTAATGGAGGACATAGGAGCAAGCATATCAATATACGCGTCTAGGGCGTCGACAATACTCCACATAGAGGGATTCGAGGAGAGCCTCAAGAAAACGCCAAGAATAATAGTAGAGACCTATCTAGGAAGCATCCCAGCCATGATAACACTCTCAACAATAGGGTATTTGGCCCTTGGAATAGCAGGACTCCAGGCCACATATCTATTCATACTCAGGGCAACATTCCTCCTCTGGACAACAATGTTGTTTGCTCTCTCGCTAATCGTTCTAGTCCTAATATGGTCGTCTCAGAGGATAGGACTAGACCCCGACAACATAGTAATACCACTAATAACTTCACTAGTGGACATGACCACGATACCATGGCTAGTGTTTATCTATCTAGAGATTCTAGCGTGATTCAGTGGTATATATGGAATCTCTATATTATAAGGGATTTAGAGGAAGCGATGTTGTTTTGCGAGGATGGATACTATTATAACAGCAATAATAATAGCTGATAATCCTACAATGTAGTTATAAGGAGTATTGTTATGCGGACTGTTTATATTATCGCTAGTAATGGAACTGTTGGCATCTGCTAGATAACCCTTATATACATCTATAGATCCGTCTATCGCGTCCACCAATACTTGATAGCCAATCGAATTCGAACTATCGACATATTCTAGATAATAATAAGGTCTAAGCTTATTGTTGTCTGGTAAGAGAAGTATAGGTGTAGGTCCCTTTACAAGGGTTAAATTAGAACGGTCCAATTTTCTAAGAGTTAGTTGTATCGCTTCATCCTGGGAAACGGCAGGGTGGAAATCGTAGCCTTCAATGGCATCTGCATATCTTTTCATAACAGCCTTAATATAATTGTCATAGATAAGTACACCGTTCTCGGGATCATATACGAGATATAGCCTAACTGGATAGAGACTTATATAGGCACTATCAAGGTCTCCAATATATAGGTACCATCTAAATCCACTCATGTTCTTATATGCTAAGTATTCTACATTGATTACGTCTGAATTAGGATCACTGAATAGGTGTTTTTCGTATCCAAGATCCATTTAATAGAGACCCGACAACGTGGTGTTAATATCCGATACAATACTATCATAGAGACTATTTATTTCACGTAGTTTTTCCTTGACAATCCACTGCTTAGCAGAGGCCAGTATCCTAGTAGCGTTTCTACCGTACTTTTCAAACAAGTCGTTGAGGACTGATTGATTATAGTAGTTTCCTACGGTCATACTAAAAGATATTATGTAACCGTCATCCCAAGTAACAACAACATAAGAGTATAGATCTACTATTACAGTTATTGATGATTCATTCGGGTAAACGTAGCTTATCCTAGACCTTACCTCATATACATCTAGTCCCAGTTGTTTAGCCAGAAAACTATCATATTTAGTCACACTAATATTAGGTCGAAGAATATCCCAGAGCCTAGGCGAAATATTTGTTATATAGGACTTCACTGTATTTAACGCTATATCTTCAGGCTCTGGATCGTTATATATGCTAGACCCGAGTAAAACCTCGTTAGCGACTATTGTCGGTGGATAAGAGGAAGTACAATAGAAGGGGGCTCCACATATTTTATATGGGAAACCAAGATCCTCCGAAGCCCTTCTTAAGGCATCATAGATATTATCTCCGGACCCCATTTTGTCAAAAATTGATTTGACTAATTTAGCGGCGGGGAAATCACCTGTCACTGGGTAGTAATATATGAAGTTGTCGTACCCTAGTACTATTCTATCATTCCAAAGCCCGTTGAGGTAATCATCATATGTGAAAAAGAATCCTCTGGCCCAGTTATTGTCGAGATTCGTAATATCTCCTTTTAGGCTATTGCAGCCAATTATGAAAGTCATTCTTGGGAGATCGTTGATAGTTATGTCATCAGTAAAGTACTCTATGTAGTCTCTAACCTTTTCGGATGATAAGACAACACTTAAAGTATTGGGAGGAGTCCATATACTATCTTCTGGTAGTAAATGATAACTTAGTATACCTATATTATTAGGATTCCAAAAATATGCTTCCCAGAGAGTAGGCGAACTGTGGCCTATCAGTACTATTGAGCTCGAAGCACTTGAGAACCCGTACATATATGAAAGTATCAGGTTTTTCAATAGGGATGGATCCCCGATGTTAGGATTATTGATGAAGTAGTAAGTGTGTAGATAATTCACATAGCTACCTAGATTGTTTTCCAAAAACGATTCTCCTATATAGTTTCCCCATTTAATCATAACTCGGTGAGTTTCTATTTTAGCCTGAGGATGCAATGTAGGCGCATAAAATCCAGGATAAAGACCATAGTTGCCACGGGTATTGGAGACAATTAATAAGTTGTTGTATTCGTCAGCGACAGTATTTTCTTCTTCTAAATATCGATTCTCATATAGTTCTTCATTAGGTATGAGTTTGATCTTTGAGTTTTTATTAACGGTAGAAGCATATGCTTTGAATTGCATCGAGTACTTATTATAAGGTGACGCCGTCTTAGACACTAATGCGGAACCCATGAAGTTCATTAATAATAAAACAATTAGTATATAGATAACAACATTATGTTTAATTAGCATCGAGGAACACCTGTTTTTTATAGTATAGAATCGAATATATATTGAATTGTATCAAGTAGATAATTATAACTGGTGGGGCCTCTCCCCGTCGACGCTCCCGGAACCGGGGGAGGGATGAGACGGGGTTCCGTCGGGCTATTTTAATATTCTTTAAATCTTCGACTTGTTCTCGAGTAACAGTGAGCCGGGGAGATACTAAGTCCTTAGCATAGAAGTGTATTTTTGTCGAGAGAAAGCTATAGAGGTCTCGTTTCGGACATAGACGTAGCCTATAATCGTGTATGGAAACTAGTAGGCTAGGTATGAGACATGTATCGCCTTATAGCATAATATATTGGCAGGAGGTATGCGGTTAGTACTGCGAATATGCTTGAAGCTATTATGGTTCTGTCTACGTAGGCGTGTATAATGTAGGAGTTTGATGCTTCGATGGACAGGTTTCCTGTAAAATTCTCTAGTTTTAGACCTGCTAGGGCTAGCTTTAGAGAGCCTGTCTGTTGCTTGCTCGTATAAGGCGGTGATCTTTGTATTGTTGGTGGCTTTGCTATTAGTGTTAGGACGTACGTTTCACTGTCATTGTATCCTATTGCTCCAGTGTTTCTTGACTCTACAACGTATATCATTCTGGTTAGGTTCTCGGCCAGATACATCCTTATGGATAGCCATCCTTTACCATCTAGGGCTCCTCCCTTATCGAATATGTATGGTGCCAGAATCGATAGTCTTGTTGCTCCTCTTACTATGAGCTTGTATGGATCTAGGTCTACTATTTGCAGGCTTTTCCCCTTTACTTCAAGTATCATTCTTAGCAGGTTCCCATTATAGACAGGATAGAGAGCGTGTATTAAGGTTTGTGAATTCCTCCACTTAACAAGATATACTGTCTCATTCTCTACGTCTAGTATGAAGCCCGTATAGTTTGCTTCTAGCATTTTGCTAGAGTTCTCAATGGCGCCATAGAGGAGTATATTGTCCCCTATAATGGTTGCCCCGTAAAAGTGTAACCAAATGTTGTTTGGTGTCTGGTAGCGTGTGAGCGTATAGGTGGCGTTGTATGGGTCTATGATGAGCCAGCTGTTGTCTCCGCCTATAATTATTCCTTGGGAGGATACCTTGACGAATCTAGGATTGGTCAGATTGTATGGTATAATGTATCCCTTTGCCTGGTTATTCTCTAGGCTTGCTACTAGTAGAATCTTTGTAGCTACGGGATCAGTATTTAGAATCGCTAGGAGCCCTGTCTCATTGTTATAATCGCAGGATCTGGGCTGGGAGGAGACACCGTAAATCAATACTTCTTGACTATCGCCGTGATCTATTAGAACCGCCTTTCTCCCAGCGTATGAGCCTGCTATCGCTATATCGTGGTCGATGGAGCAAGCTGCAAGTGGTATGAATCCATGTATTGTTTTCTTCTCAGATCTGGAGGGATCTATTATTACTGTGTTTGTCGAGTTCGAGTAGACTATTCTGGGAGTAGATTTACCTGCTAGGCCGACTAGGAATTCTACCTCGTCCTTTACTATGATAGAATAGTCTTTGACGGGGTTCCAGGCGTACGCGGCTGTTATCGAGAATGCTAGGATGTATACTATGATTAGGAGTCCTGCGATCTGGTGCTTCATTACTTGTTCACCAGCCTAAGGAGTTTTCTGGCTAGTGTTTCGAGTCCGGATTCAACAGGGGCATACGCTATGGTCATGCGGCCCCGTATTATTCTGTTAGTGTAGGGGTCTACTATTTCTGCTTCTCCTCTGAACACTGTTGTAGAATTGTTTTTTCTTGTTTTTCCATCGAGTAGTTTAACGGTATAGTAGTTTAGCGGTGTCCTAGTATCGTACTCTTTCTCGCTGAATACATCGTGTATTTTTATAGTGTAGAGCTTGTCTAGGACGCTGTTGTATGCGAGGATAACATTGTCTTCTCGGCAGTAGTATGTGTATCTCCTGTAGAGGTATCTGGGTTCTTTGCCGCAGAGCCTGCATAGTTCTTTGAGGTTCTTGACTATTTTATCGTATTTCTTCTGGTGGTATACTAGGACTATTAGTGTAAATGCTATTAGGATGGCTGTAGCGGTGTTTTTTATGGGTTGGCTCGCTGGAGAGCGGTATATTAGTATTAGTGCTATGATTAGCGCCGTTGTTATCGCTATTGCTAGTGCTTGGAGGATTCTTTGTGGTCTCTTTGATATACTGCAGGTTTTCCGCAATGTTTCCGTGCCCGGTATATTTGGATGTGCTGTGTGGTCTTTGTTTTTTATTGTGGCCGGGGAGTGTTAACCGGGGAGTTAACACCGGCCAATACCATAATAAGTCCGCTCTACTCACCCTATCTATGGAGACGATACATCTACTACTCCTATATTAGCCCTAATCACATGATTAATCAACGGAGGGGATTGAAAGACATGGCCGAAAAAGACGACAAAAAACCCAAAGACATCACAGACCTTCCAGGAATAGGTCCCGCAACAGCACACAAACTAATAGAAGCAGG
The DNA here is from genome assembly GCA_964425855.1 of uncultured Desulfurococcales archaeon. Lineage (GTDB taxonomy): Archaea > Thermoproteota > Thermoprotei_A > Sulfolobales > Acidilobaceae > S143-63. Next base: position 11,356 of record CAYROE010000013.1, read on the forward strand.
CTTCACAAGCATAGAAGCAATAGCAGTAGCAACACCACACGAAATAAGCCAAGTAACAGGAATACCACTACCAACAGCCCAGAAAATAATACAAGCCGCAAGAGATGCACTCGACATACGCTTCAAAACAGCACTAGACCTAAAACGAGAACGGCTAAACGTCAAGAAAATAACCACGGGAAGCAGAAATCTAGATCAACTACTCGGAGGAGGAGTGGAAACGAGGACAATAACGGAGTTTTATGGAGAGTTCGGCTCAGGAAAAACTCAACTATGTCATCAATTAGCGGTTAATGTTCAGCTTCCGGAGGATAAGGGTGGATTGCAGGCTAAGGCAGTCTATATTGATACTGAAGGGACGTTTAGGTGGGAGCGTATTGAGCAGATGACTCGCGGTGTAGGTCTTGACCCGGATAAGGTCATGGAGAACATTTACTGGATAAGGGCGATTAACAGTCATCATCAGATGGCTATTGTGGATCAGTTGTTTGATATGTTGAAGAGGGAGAATATCAAGCTTGTCGTGGTGGATAGCGTGACTGGGCATTTCAGGGCTGAGTATCCTGGTAGAGAGAACCTGGCTATGAGGCAGCAGTTGTTGAACAAGCACCTGCATCAGTTATCAAGACTAGCCGAGATCTATAATGTTGCGGTAGTGATAACAAACCAGGTCATGGCTAGGCCAGACGTGTTTTATGGTGATCCGACCCAGGCGGTTGGAGGACATGTCCTATACCATGCTCCAGGTGTAAGAGTACAGTTGAAGAAGAGCCGAGGCAACAAGAGGATTGCTAGGATAGTCGACGCGCCACACCTTCCAGAGGGAGAGACCGTATTTGTCATCACGGAGTGGGGTATAAGAGACCCAGAGTAGCACTAGGCCTACTCCATAGATGAATATGCTAGAGACAAGCATTCCCGCAAATCCACGCATTCAACCTCCTTTCCCCATACCAGGAAGCGACCACCGGTTACCTTTACTGGGCAAGCTAATTCTTCTATCTTCATGAGTCCTCCTCTCCATTCGCCTCTAGCTATTATCCTGTTACAGCACTCCAGCCTTACTTCGGGTAGACGGTGTCTGAGCCCGCTGAGGACATCGTCGACATATACACGCTCTATAGATACATGTGGCTCTTCTGGGAATATACATGTGTAGCATGTAAGTCCCTTGCAGACTCCAAGGACATAGTAGTCGTTGCATCTAGCAGGTTTTAGACGTTTGGCCATGTTCTTAGGGTTCCGGGATGCATAGGGTAGCTTCAATGTAGGAGGTTTGTTTTTACATTTAATTAGCTCGTGGCTCATTGTATTTGTCCTCTCCAGCGTTGTATTGTTGTTTTGTTGGTTTTATCTTCATTATTATATGAAAATTGTTACAAAAAAGAATTATATAGATCATATTTATTTCTAGGCATGAAGACAGGACAATAAGGGTACCTGTCGTCTTCACCTACAACTAGTACAAAGACAACAATGGGAGGCCAACAACAATGACAACGAAACCAACGCTGAAACGGATAGCATCAATGCTGAGAAGCAGATGGATACTAGGATTCCTAGGAATGAGCATAGCCATAGCAACATTCCTCATAGAAATAAACTACGGAGAACAACTAGAACACGAAGTACACGAGCTCTACTTCCTCGCAGTAATCGCCTCGCTAATAATGGCCTCAAGCTTCCTCTCAGACGCCCTAGGCATAGCACCCGCAATATTCGAAATACTCTTCGGATTCACAGCAGCATACTTCGGCATAAAGACAAACGACACAATAGGACTACTAGCCCTCGCTGGAAGCGTATTCATAATGTATGTAGCAGGCCTAGAAATAGACCCTCCAGTACTAAGAAGAAACCTAAAGAAAAGCCTTGTAGCAGGAACAATAAGCTTCATGGCCCCAATGCTCGTGACAGGATCAGTACTCCACTATCTCCTAGACTATCCACTTCAGACAAGCTTCCTGGCTGCGCTCGCCGTGTCAACAACAGGCGTGGCAATCGTATACTCGATAATCAAGATGAAAGGCCTCCTTAGAAGAAACATAGGACAACTCATCTTCGCGACGAGTATGGTCGCAGACGTGGCTGTAGTACTAATTTTCACGCTTCTTGTTAGCGCAAAGAGCCTCACAATGCTTCTATACTTCGTACTAGTAGTCATCTTCCCAATACTCTTCGGCAAACTAATACTATACCTACCACACAGTAGTGCAGAAGCAGAGCTCAGAACAATACTCGCAGTACTCATAGCCGCGGCACTAGTCTCGGAACTAGCAGGAATGCACGCAATACTCTTCGCATTCCTCCTCGGGGTAACGACGAGGAAATTTGTAGCAAAGAGAAAACACGTCGAGGAAAAAGTCCTCGGCCTAACATTCGGCTTCCTAGCACCAATATTCTTCCTAAACGCAGGAATAGCCGCCATGCCAGGAGACATCAAGGGAAGCATAATACTAGCAATCATACTTCTAGCCGCGAGCTATCCTGCAAAAGTCCTCCTGACGCATGCAAGTCTATATGTAATGGCGGGCTTCAAGAAACTCAGGATATCCAGCGTGTTTGGAGCGAGGCTCACAGTATCAACCGTTATCGCATATACAGGCAAGCAGATAGGCGTGTTGAGCCCGGAGCTCGCAGGCGCAATAATATTGTCAGCCATAATGGCTACAACGCTAAGCGCAATAATATCAAAGTCCCCAGTAATAGAAGAACCATAAACCATAACTCTGAGAGGGTCCAGATAGTATTTAACACAGGCGTATCGAGATGCTAGAGGGGGCAAAACAGAGGCTTTCATTCATTACGGGTATCACTGCCCCGATAAAGGCCGCGATCTCTCCTAGAAGATACTTCTCAAGTCTAGGAAAACTACTAGACACATACGGCATCTATGCAAAGGCTATAATATATACGGGATCATGGATAGGAGCCTCAATAATAGTATTCTTCCTACTCTTACTGATAGAACTACTAAGATCAATCCTATCAATAGATATAGGAGGATTCATCACCTCCCCGCTAAGAGCGTTCCTATACAGCTTCACATTTCCCTTAATAGCAGCGGTAATAGACGCGACACTTATCGCGGTTCTACTCCTACCGTTTCCCCGTAGACGAGGCATATTAGACGTCTACGTTATAAGGTCAAGTAGTCTCCTCCCATATGCTATAAGAGTAGTAGCCTTAAGTATTGAGGGAAACTTTTCATTGGCCTCCCTAGTCTCTGCCACTAGCAGTCTAATAGGTCTCATCCTACTCGTGTTAGGAACCCTATTGACCATCTACGGACTACGTAGAACAATAGGAGTAGACTTACGAGGAGCAATAATAGCAGGATCGGCACCACTCATCTATAAGATCCTACTAGCCCTACTATAATGTATAACAGTAAGTAGACTATGCCGGAGAGGGAATAGCAGAAATGAGAATACTCTTATTCCACGCCGAGAGACTCTACTATAAGACCCTAAAGAAAGCTCTAAAAAAGCCCCCAGATCCGCCGGGAGAGGGAGAATACGGCCCGTGCGTCGTAGCATTCATAACTATAGAAGCTAGTGATAATAACGAGACCGTCAAGGAGGCAGCATCGAACATAGTAGACTACGCTGTAAACCAGGTAAGGGAAGAAACAATAATTCTTTATCCTTATGCGCATCTAAGTAGCGATCTTGCAAAACCCCCGAAGGCTCACAAGCTCCTCCTAGACCTAGAGACAGAGGTCAAGAAACTTTACAATGGACAAGTCCACCGGGTTCCCTTCGGATGGTATAAGAGGCTAGAGATATCTGTCAAAGGCCATCCATTATCAGAGCTCAGCAGAACTATCAAGACAAAGCCCACACTATTCATATTAGGAGAAAAACCATACAAAACTGTTAAAGAAGCAATAGCAGAAAAGGTGCTCCCCGAATGGATCGATAACACGCCCAGAGTCTTCTTAAACGCTAGTAAGCTCCTCCGTCAGAAACTAGAAGTATTCGAGATAAACAAGTGCACCAACTGGCTACACCAGGAAATAGCAAGAAGAATACATAGAAAAATAGAATCTATAACAGGTACACTTCTCCAACTAAAGGAGAACACGCTCGACGTAAAAGGAGTAGACGCACTCCTATACTACGCTACACGTGATGAGGTGTCTCAAGGAGTCTACACCGGAAAGTGTGTCCTAGAAGAAACATTCTATGTCATCAACACGGGTGAGACACAAGGGATCCTCGAAGCAATATATGAGGGATTCAGACAGGAAAACCTGGTGGTCTATGAGTACGGAGACCTCAAGATATACGGGGCAAAGGTCGCTGACTACACAATGCCCATCGCAGTCTCCAAAAATGATAAGACAGTTATAGGACCTCTTAAAACAATCCTCGAAACAATACTGGCAAGAGAATCCATACAAGCCGAAAAAGAAGGTAAAACGCCGTACCTACCAATATGGCTTCACCCTATAACGCTCGCCCTAATACCAGTCTCAGGAAAGGTAATAGACTATACTAGGACACTTGCCCAAGAACTAGCAGGCCGAGGAATCAACGTCGAACTGCTAGAACCGGGACAGAGCATTGGGACACGGATACGTCACGCAGCCAAGAGATGGATCCCTTATACCGTGGTAGTAGGGGAGAGGGAGGCAGCGACAGGTACAGTTACTGTCAGGCGCAGGTGGGAGACTGGAAGGCAGGAGGTACTCCCAGTAACTAGCCTAGTAGATGAGGTCACTGGGATTCTCCGCTATCATGGCGTTCTTGGCCGAATCCTTCGGTAGGCTCGTCTTCGATCCTCTCAAGCACAATATGGAACGTGTTTTTCTTACAGTAAGGGCAATAATGGTAGATCTTGCCCATTGATTTCAAGTCATAGCTGACTGGAAGAATCCACTCTTTCCCGCACTCCATGCATTTAAGCTTCCACCGCGTCATTCTCCCCCTTCACCGGACTCATCGACAGCTAGCCTCACCTTATAATATATGTATAGCTTCTCGATCACAGGCCTAATATCAGGGACCAGCAGATACTTTATCAGGTTAAGGCCCTTAACTGGGAATATGATCTTCTTGTTGTCAGTATATCCGCAGACTGTGCAAGACACTTTCACTTTAACACGGACATTCTCGCGCTCCTCGTCGATAGGGCCCTCTATAACATATACGTAGTCCGCTGGGGCCCCACACTTCGGGCATAACCCAATATCCCGATGCTCATAAATATACCTCGGCTTCAAATCCTCCACCAATTATAGTGATTTTTCACTATATACTTTATTCCTGCAAAGCCAGATTAATTATTGTACGGTGTTTACTGCCTGACTACTAGTTTAAGTATTGTTTTACGCATCATTAATAAGGTAGATAGCATAAGTCTTCACCTTAGCATAATGAATCCACTAGAATTTATCTAGAAAGTAATTTTATCCTAACTCGACTATTTTATCAGCTATAACGTCGAGTCGTGGATCATGAGTTGTTATCACCATTGCTGCCCACTGCTTAGCCTCAGTTAAGATATTAATTACCCGTTGTACGTTTCTACTGTCTATCATAGCGGTCGGCTCATCTAATAGTAAGAGCGGAGGCTTATCAGATAGTGCCAACATAAGCTCTGCCCTCTTTAGCTCACCTGAACTCAATGATGTAGGATATTGTTCTAGTAGATACTCTATCCCCAGTGATTCTGCGATGCGTCTTGCATAGCTTATAGCCTTCCCCGTCTTATGATTCCTCCCTTCTAGATAGAATAATTGATTTTCCCATATTGTAAGCTGAGGAATTAAGAGAGGATTCTGTGGTAGATAGCCTACTAGTTGTCTAACCCGTACAGGTTCACGAAATGGATCTTTTCCGAGGACTCTTACGGCGCCAGCATCTGGCTCTAGAAGTCCTAGTAGTAATTTTAGTATTGTTGTTTTACCGCTTCCTGAAGGCCCCTTTATAATTAGTGATTTATATTTGTAGAGCTTGAAGCTTAATCCATTTATTATCATTGTCTTTTTGCCACCAATAGGGAAAGATTTGTAGAGGTTTTCAACAATGATAACTTCATCGATGCTCATTAACCCCACCACATAAGGCTGTAGAAATATGATTTTAAGAATAGTGAGAGGGAGATAAATGTAAAAATGTATACGACTAGTATAGCGAATGTAAATGTCATTATCGCTATGGCAGAAGGAAACTTGATGTTTAGGCCATGAATTTCCTTAAAGACTCTTACTTTTTGCAAACTAGGAGTAATACTAATAACGAGTGATACGAGTAATATAGCCGTGAGGATCGAATAGATATGCGTAATTTTTGTAAGGAAGTTTTCAGTAATATATAGTAATGCGTCTATTGGTACTATGTCTTGGACTATGGCATACCTGTAGATATTATAGTCAATAAGTAGCGAGGGAAAGACAAAATCAAGAGTGGCAATTGATAATGTGAATGTCATTGCTATAACTAGAAAGTTTCGGGTTTTAATAATCCGGAGAAACAGTCTTTCATTTATACCTATAAACCGTAGACTTCCTTTTGCCTCTATTATTGATATTAACTTGTTCAGTAAATATATGGACAGTGCCAAGATAGGAATCGTGTAGAAAGGTCGAAGCCAATAGAGGACAGGGATAATTAGTGAGAGTATGGGGCTTATACCTATAAGGTAAAGTAGGTTACGTTGATACACGAAGAGTATTACATATAATAAAAACAATGCATAGGATATTCCTATTATCTTCGGGGTTAAATATGTTGCATCTTCTCCACGTACTAATCCAAGAATAACTACAAGCCCTGTGACAATGGATGAAAAGACACCAGCTCTTATATTATGGAAATATGAACCAACAATTAATGCCAATAGTACGGATATTGTTAATACCATTGATAAGAATAACCTATTGTACTTAGGACTCCATAGTCCCTTTATCTCCATACTTCTCCGTATGGTTATCCTGAACATGCTTGAATACTCTCTGGTACTTATATATAGAATGTAGAGGATAGGTATTATTATCATAACGAATAACGGAACGAGATATAATGAGATATTATTAAGCACCCTATATACGTCGTTCAACCCCCTCAACGGGATATTCACAATAGTATTTATCTCAGGCTCTTTCCAACTTGTATTGTTTCCTGCTATGTCTCCTGCTAAGTTAGAGCCGAGGACTGCCAATATAGATGAAATACCGAGTTCGGCCTCCTTAAGATTACGCATCGTTCCATATATTAATCCCTCTACATCTGTCATATTAGCAGGTAAAACCCTCTCTATATTAAAGTCCACAAGGAAGATAAGAGATCCTATACTTGACGAGTAAATTCGCTCGTCTTGAGCCATCAACACTAATAGTCTAAGAATAGTATCCTGGCTCACAGTGTCTAGGTTTATTATAAGAGCAACTACTTTTTTATTTAACATATAGTCGGCGTATGCTGTGCCCGTAATGTCAAATATGTAATATGATAGTTTTAATTGCTCCAATAGTTGTATAGTGGTATTATCAATGTTTGAATTATTTAATAATACTAATATATCGCTTGAGTTATGGAAAATACTCTCCATTGATTTAGTATCGCTATAGCCTATAACTATTAGTCCTAAATTGCCATATCCTAGAAAATAACAGTTTAATATCCAACCAGACGACTTTACTTGTGGTAATCTTTCTATCCTTTCGTTAGCGTTATCTATGTATTTGCTGATGTTAATAAGGGTTTGAAAGTCACATGCTTTGTCTCTTATACGATGCGACTCCGGCAGTGATACAAAGTAGAGGGAGTCTACATTTCCTAAGAATAGGTAACTAAGGTACGATCTTGATACTTCATACGTGGTGCTATACATTACTCCAGAAAGCAAGCCTAATAATAATGAGATTAGGATAAGTATTGCGAAAAACTTTGTTCTAGTGACGGCTTTAAGAAATAGGAGTTTGGCTTTGACCATTATACCACCTTACCGATTTTTGGCAGGACTAACTATTATCTATGTAGAGTATGTCATATATGTGGGAGTTCTTGAACCAAGCATAATAGATTATAAATGCGAACTCGTTGAAAGGAACATTCTTATAAAATTCTATGGAATTTATACATTTTCTCCAAGCGGTTCCCATGCTTCCATGATCTGTCGACTGCATCTTGATATCATATATGTCTTCTTCTAGATAATAATACAGCATCAGTAACAACATAGTATTCTCCGTCTTTCTGAGATCGTTAACTATTTGTACAATACCATTGTACGCTTCCTCATAGGTGATATTATAGTAGGAAAGATAACTACAATTCAAAACTTCAAGCCAAGCACCATAAAGAGCCCAGTTAAAAGTACTCTCCGGGGCTGCAAGATACGATTCCCTGTAATCAAATGTTTTCGTGTATAGTTTCTCCTTGGTTCTCCATTCATCTAATATCATTTTCTCAATTTTTGAGAATGTATAATTATTTGGTAGACTAAAATCGTATTGTAAGTCGACTATCTGTGTTAGGCTATCAATATTTTCCACTACATATCGGACCTTGCATAGATCTCCAATAGTGTCAAGCATGACTTTCTCATTGCTAGTCGGGTATTTAACAAAGTTTCGGAGACCAATATACTCTCTATAAACTGTCAGTAGAACTACGTATTTGGAATAGTTCTCTTTAAGCCATGCGTCAGTCATTTCACTGGTGTAAAGCTTAGTTGTAATATTTGCCTTTGAATATAATTCTTCTAGATCTATGTATTGGCTATTAATAGAACAATTAATTAGTGAGCTATTTATGCCTAATTGATCTCGTAGATTACTGTATATTACTTGCCCGTGAATGATAGCAGGCTCTATGGCTGAAGCGAGTTGTGTTGCTGTGTTAAGATTGTTATTTGTATTACCAGTGTTTTGCCCGTTTTGATTATAGTAATAGAATCCAATAATTATGATAAAAATAAGAAATAGTGATATCATTTTCTTCAGCACTTTACCGTCCTCCTTTAATCTATGCTTCTCTAATTAGTAATATAAGCCTATCATCTTCTCCATTTAGTGTGTAAATAGGCATTTCGTATTCTCCAGTAGAAGTATATGTGCCCGAGCTAATTTGTATTATTGGAATTAATTTTTGTGTAGCATCGTTAAAGTTATTTGAACCAACTGGAACTGGGCCTCCTGGAATTGGATAGCAAACAGTATCCTCAGAGAACTCCCACTTTATGAACACGTTAACGTCAAGATATGCTATAGTACCAGGATCATGGTTTAGATACCACTCGTCGATATTTGTAATGTAAAGTCTTGAATATGCTACTCCTTGTTTTGAGGGATATAACCAGTAGGTATAGAAAACTAGATCTATTGGTTCTCCTAAGTTAACACTTACGTCCGTGGGCGGTATAGCTGTAATTATTTTATTATCAAAGGATACCTCGTCGAAATAGGTAGCTATAGGTAATAGAGATGGATATCTAGTTGACAAGGCTTCCAGAGTTAGGCCGGCGATTTCAATAGCAATCTCCTCCCACTGTACGTCGTCGTCTGTATCTGTGTACCTGTAGGTATAATATTCATCGAACCACACAACTAAATACTCTGCATTAATGGAAGATATGCTATTGTATATGAATTTTAGTTCCTTCGGTTTAACTTGACCCGTTACAACACATGTCGAATATTCTGTGTAGTAAGTATAAGAAAAGGTGTTCGTGTCGTAGGCTGCTGAGATTAATGTTATAAATATTCCGTCTGATGGTGTATCGTTGTATCTAATAATTGTAGGAGTGTTTAATGCTATATTCGCGCGCCAATTTTCGCAAGGACTATCCCATAAGTTGGATTTGTATATTCCCAGAGCTGAGAGGATTGAACATTTGCAGAGTCAGCAAAAACTGGCAGAGCTACCAATGGTGCTATCACTAGACCCATAAATATGGCTACTCTCCGGTCTATTTTCATTCTAGCACTCATAGATTTTTTAATTTTGGTAACATTTGTGGATTTATCTAAATCATTTTTTGTAAAATGATGATAAAGTTTTTATTTGCGTCAACAATTCGGGGAGGTCTAGTTCTTCTGCTGCTTTTGGTGTGGGTAGTCCTGTTTCGGGATCCCAGTTTCTCAGCTTATAGTATTCTATTAGTGCTTCTTTAAAGTCGTTCCAGTCGAGGAATGCTTTTACTCCTTTTAGTGGGCCTTCTGGTATGGGCTCCATCCATCGTGGCGGTATCGTGTCGTCTCTGCTTGGTATCATTCCTGCTTTTACCGCGTAGATCCTGGCTAGTAGCTCCGCTCTCCGTGGAGCGTTTAGTAGGTATTCTTCGTCTGGCCTAGTCCCGGTTAGTGCTTCTATGAAGTCTTGTATTGCGTCCATTGGATAGGAGACGAACCGGCATATTCCAAGTGTGTCTAGTAATGCGTCACGGTCTCTGCTTTTTACGAGGCTTGGAACGAGGTCCTTAGCAGGTCCCTCAGTTGGCGATTGGTGTGGTCTCGGCCAACCCCGGAGGTGGCTTGCTCCAACATCGGCAGTCGCGTAGCTAAGCCCATAAGCTCTACGGCCTCTAGGATCCCAAGCAGGAGCCTCTAGTCCCTTCACGTGCACTGCTTTTTCTTCACCTATGCCTAGGATTTTGCTCGCTCTTTTTACTCCTTCCGCGAGTACTGCGCCTAGGCCTCTCCTATATGCTATGTCTTCTAGTAGTCTCAGTATTGCCTCTGTGTCGCCGAATCCATTTGCTTCTACTCCATAGTCTTCTGGGTTTACAAGACCTTCTTCAACGAGTTCGAGGAACCAGCCTATAGTGTTCCCTGCGCTGATGGTGTCGACTCCTAGCTCGTCTGCTACTAGGTTGAAGTATAGTACTGCGTCGAGCTCGAATGTGCCTGTAGCTGCTCCCAGCATGCCAAGATTCTCGTATTCTGGCTTGACCTCGAACTCTACTCCCTTATACTTTGCTCTGACGTATCTCGCGCATTTGAT
>CAYROE010000014.1:0-21612 GCA_964425855.1 uncultured Desulfurococcales archaeon
ATTCTAGCTTTCTTGCCTGCTGTTAGTAGATATACCTCTCTTCCGGGCTCTAGTCTTCCCGAGAATACTCTTCCTGTTGCTACGAGTCCTGTCTTCTCTACTCTTACGTCGTTTACGAAGAATACTAGAGGGCCGTTGGGATCTGCTTCTAAGAGGGCTTTTCCTAGTTCTGAGTTTATGTCTCCTTTCCAGATCTTTGGTATTCTGTATCTTTGGGCTTCTCTTGGGTTAGGAACGAATCTGACTACCATGTCCAGTATTGTTTCGTGGACGGGCATTAGTTTTGCTAATCTAGCGATCTCGGCTTTGTCCTCGGTCTCGTATGCTTTGATTATTTCTTGGAACGTTATTCCTTTCTTTTTGACCATCGGTATGCTGATTCCCCATCTGTCCTTTGCGCTACCAAACGCGACTGTTCCATCTGCAGGATTGAGTTTCCACTTCTTGCGGAATTCTGGTTCTCCGTATAGGTCTATCAAGTTGTTTACATCGCGTATTATTTCGATAAATCTCTCCATAATCTTGTCTGGCGGAAGTTTTAGCTCTTTGATTAATCTGTCTACCTTGTTGATATAGAGTAGTGGTCTTACCCTCTCTTCCAGTGCTTGCCTAATCACTGTCTCTGTCTGTGTCATCACTCCTTCTACTGCGTCTACTACTACAATCGCTCCGTCAAGAACTCTAAGGCTTCTTGTTACTTTACCTGAGAAGTCCACGTGTCCAGGAGTATCGATGAGGTTGATTACATATGGTTTACCATTGTATTCGTGGTAGAGGCTTATGTTTGCAGACTTTACAGTTATTCCTCTCTGCTTTTCTACGCTCAAGAAGTCTAGTACTAGGGCATCTCCCGCTATTCTCTCCGAGATGATACCTGCTGCCGCGAGCAGCGAGTCGCTTAGAGTGGTTTTTCCGTGGTCGACGTGGGCAATTATACCTATGTTCCGTATTTGTTCGATGTTGCCCATTATTTTCTCTATTTCAGATACTACCTTTACTCTTGCTCCCAACTAGATCACCTTTCACACTACACCAGTAAGAAGGGCGGTCCATGTAGGGTTATAAAATAAATATGCTTGCCTACCCGTCACGGGTCGAGTTATTTCCTTCCTCTACATAGTAGTCTGTTAGCGTTCTTCTACGTTTACGTGCCTGCCTTGTCTTCGCAACATATCTTGAGTTGAGTATCTTGTAGAGTTGCTCGGCTTTCTTTGCACCTATGCCTTCGACTCGTGAGAGATCTGAGATCGATGCATTGCAGAATTCTCTTAGCGAACCAAAGTATTCTAAGATCTTCTCGGCAGTTTTAGCACCGATTGATGGAAATGATTGAATAATGTATAGTTGTTGTTCTTGGATTGTTTCTAGTTTGGGTTTCTTATGTAGGACTACGGCTGTTCTTCTACTTTTTTGCAGTCTTCTTGCGAGCGACTCTATTATTATCGCCGTGTGCTCAACGTTATCGCTGTATATTATCTTAATATCGTAGTCGACTAGGAGCGATGAGATCGCAGCATATATTTGTTTAGTCATCCTTTTATAGCGTCTTAATCTTATAGGGTTTCCTTCGATTATTATTATTGCAGTGCCATAGGCTTCTCTGAGTCTTCTCACCTGATCGAATAATCTTCCGTCGAACAAACTGTGGACAAAGTCGTAGGCTGATTTTCTCTCGATAACTATCTCATTTGATATAATATAGTCTCCTATACTGAGATTCTTTCTGATAACCCTCAGTCCTGATTCCTCGATTAATCGAGGAATGCCGCTTTTCTCTTCTCTATAATCCGCATATATAATCAATGGTTTTTCTGATTCATTCAAGTTTCTTCCTCCTCGCCGTACATAATCGGGCTATTTTTCCAGGAAGACTCCTTCCAAGATGCTCGGATAACCGTTCCGCAGTCCACTCCATAGTTCTAATTGCAACCATCGCAGTTGCGTCGTGTCCTCCTCCTTCCCCGCCGTATTTTTCGGCTATGTAAAGGGCTATTTCGTTTGCTCGAATACCGTTCTCTAATGCTCTCTTTGAGACCTTAATTGCTATCCTTACTCCTATTTCTGTATCTTTTACTACTACTGCGACGTCTCCCGATAATTCAATAAGTTTTCTGGCGATCTGAGATTCATGGCTACCAATATGTGTTATTGCAATGATTATTTCCTTGCATATCCTTGCATATGATAACCTTGAAAGCGCTTTGAATATAGCTATTCTTTCTGAGAGATCTGGTTGTCCCGTATCGTGGAGTTCTCTGAGAATATTTACATTAGCACTATTCATATATAGATAGTCCAGTGCTATGAACGTGAAAACTCCTGGGTGTCTGAGTCCTGCCGTGTCACTAATTATACCGGCATAAACTAGTGTAGCGACACTAGGGTTTAGTGGCACAGAAAGATTTCTAGCTATAGTAGCTATAATTTCGCTGGTCGACGAAGCTTCCGGTAAAACAATAGCCTTGTCAACTATATCCTTTAGTCTCCCCTCTTTGTGATGATCTATAACAACAGCATAGCCGGCGTCATCGATTATCTCGGTGTGTGGATGAAGCTGAACCGGATTAGCGGTATCCACTACAATTATCGAGTCTATAACGCCTGGCGTTATCTTGCTTGAATACGGATACTTTATGTTGAGTTTTTCGAGGAGTTCGCGGGCGACTCTAGAAGGTCCCTCAGGGAATATTATTTTCGAATTAACCCCGTATGTTTCCAGAATCTCTGCGAGACCTATGGCCGCTCCTACCGCGTCGAGATCGGCGTTCGCGTGTGCTAGGATAACGTTTCTTTTTCCTAGCTTGTGGAGGAGCGTATCGAATTCTAGCATGAGCCGGTATTCCAGCTTCTTTCTCAAATATTCTTCGTGCACCTGCAACCGCCTCCTCTACTATCTCAGATATTATTCTTGTCCTCGGCCTCGACGCCTGGACATCAATTACTAGGTTTATGACTCCTTCCTCATCGTAGTCTGCGTGGAGAGTAATGAGAAATAACGATACGTTTCCTGGAAGGTTTCTTTCGAGAAATGCTAAGAGCCATTCATGTGTTTTCTCTATGGCGCGGGTAATTTTATCGTTATCCTCCAACTGAAGCGACACCCGCGCCTCCCAGCATTCTCTTCAATTCCTCGGCTAGTCTCTCGATATCTTCTCTTAGCTTCTTTTCCTGCGACTCTAAGGCTTTGAGCTTGATTTCTAGGTCGTCTTTTTTCTCTTCTAATTCCTTGAGTATATTTTCTCTTTTTGTCTTGATTAAGACGTATCCTGTGAGCTTATAGAGTTCAGTGTCTTCTGATAACTCTTTTAGTTGTCCTAGTAGTGCCTCTACTTCCTCTAGTGCGCCCTGTGCTATAGCCTTCTCTTGTAGTATTTTTGCAAGTGTTTCTCTTAGCTTCATGTATTTGAGATACTTGGCTTCTGCTTCTCTGGAAACTTTCTCTACCATAGTTCATTCAGCCTCCATAACCCTTGGATAACTCAGAGATTATTATTGGTTTAGTTCCTATCGCTCCGGTCCTTGTAACGTATGTATTGATGAGTACGAGGCGTATACTAGGAGATGATAACTATTTACCAGAGCTCTTAGACCTGAGAGATCCTTTGCTATTATCTCTATTCTAATGCACTCGTCACTACTCATTGAGACCCTGGCTTCTCCCTTGCTTGGAGAAGGCTGGTTTACCTCTGCTAGTAGAGCCTCATAGACCGCTTTTGAGGCTTTTCCTAGACAGAATTCGAGTAAAGCTCTCATTCTACAGTCTCCCTCTGGGAGAAGTATCGGTTGCTTTAATCATTCTATGTGGCGCACCTAACTTTAGTCTGGGACCGATTGGCTTGTCTCTGTATTTAAACTCGACTTGAACGTCGCGCTCGTTTATAGCTTTAATTTCTGCGATAATCGATTCATGTTCTTCTCTATAGTATAGTTGTGCATGTAAGCCTCTATTGAACGCCTCACTAAACTCTAATTCTATCTTTTCTCCCGAGACTGGTTTCACTATAAGCCTGAGTTTATTCTTATCAACGTCAGTTGTTTGTGGTACTTTCCTTTCCCGCGATAGAGAGACGCCTTTAACTATAAATGAAACGATGTTTACTAGCTCCTCATTTTCGGGCTTATAGATACGTATTATGCCGGGGTTTCCTCGCCTATCTGATACTATGATTACTCTGTCCGCATTCATGTTTAACGCTTCGAAGTAAAGGTCCTTCATCGATAAGTGGCCTCTGGTGAGCCTAATTGATCTCGGTATAACTAATTCGAGATCTTTTATGAACGATCTTATCCTTCTGTTTGGTCTCCTACTTGTTGTTATTATTATGTTCCTCATAATGGCTCCTCCTATTCATATAGGTTGAAATACTGTTATAGTCTAGTAGAGGAATGTGTTTGAAAATATCTTTGAAGGCTGTTGATTTTAGAAATGTGTTTGATTTTAGTAGTATTTGACAACGTATTTTTTGAAATATGTTGCTAGACCTGACCTAGGCGTATAGGCTGCTCCTGCCCATGTGTTGCCACATTTTCTACAGGACCAGATTCCTACCGAGACCCTATAAACTGTTCCTTGTGATCCGCAGAATGGACATGTATGCGGCCCCTGTTTTTTTAGAAGTATGTCTCTTACTCTCTTTCTCACACTGACTCCGTATCTTGGACCGTATCTTCCCACTGGACCCACTATCTTCGTTCTTCTCGCCAATCCTATCACCACCTTCCTTACAGCCGTATCTCCACAGGTAGCCCTGTATCGGTGAATGCCTCCTGTAGGGCTTTAAAGTATACGCTTGCCGAATTCCTGCCTATATCTATTATCTTTAATATTTCTTCTGGCTTGAGGCCTCCCGTACCTACTTTTTGTACTCCTACAACTCTTCCTTGCTCGTCAAAGGCTATGAAGAGCCTTGCATCTGCTACTACTTCTTCGTCTAGGTTGGGATCGACCACGTATACGTCGCCTATCCTGGCAACTGTTGACGATACCACTATGTGGTTTATCTTTAACGGGTCCTTCTTGTTATCTTTGTTTACTTGGATTTCCCCGGTTTCAAGCTCCTCGTATTCGGGTAATCTAGTGTTTAGTAGTGCTGCCATTGCTGCTAGCATGCTGGCGTCGAATAAGTTCCCGTCATGATCGAGTATATAGAGGTCTACAAAGACGACCCATACTTTTTCTCCTGGTACCAGTACGAGACTCTTTCTGTCGACCGCCATGACCTCCCTAAGACTCCTATCAACTACTCTTGCGAGTTCTACGGCGTTTTCGTCTGGTGGCCCAGGTTCGAAGTACGGAGAGGCTAGCGGCACGAATTCTGCGTTAACGGTTAGCACTCCTTCGTCCGGGGTGTCTCTGAAGGGGCTTCCTATCTCGACTTTTACTCCGGCGAGTACTTGTGTGTTTCCTAGTTTTACTAAGGCTGATCCTTCGGCCTTTTCTATTACGCCGAGCTGTATCTCGATTTTTCTCGGCGAATACAGGTCTCTCTCATCGTCTCTTAGGCCCCTCTTGAGTAGAGAATAGATGGTTTGTTTCCTTATCTCTGATACAATGGGTATCCTATACGGTGTGAGACTCATGATTACTCCACCTCTATCTTTTCATATTTTCTTTTAAGCGCCTCCTTCTCGAGCGCGACAATTTTCTCTATTCCCTTCAAAGCCATTTCAAGAGCCTGCTCTAGCTCTTCTCTGCTCAGGACACCGTTGAGCTGAAATAGAGTAATCTCGCCTATGTCTGGTGCTGCGGCTACTGGCATATCTGCCTCGCCGTTTCCGTCCTCGAGTTCATCAACGTCTAATACTAGTACACCTTCTACTTTTCCGACTGCAACTCCTCCTACTAGGGCTTTCATCGGGATACCTGCATCTGCTAGGGCTAGGCTTGCTGCTGTTATTGCAGCTGTCCTTGTACCACCATCCGCCTGGAGAACCTCTATGAATATATCTATGCTTGTTCTGGGGAATTTCTCTGTTAATACAATGCTTTCTAGGGCTTCTCGTATCACTTTTGATAACTCTACCTCTCTCCTGCTAGGAGCTGGACTCTTCCTATCTGTAGTGGAGAAGGGTGCCATGTGATATCTTACCCTTAGAACTGCCCTGTCGGGGAGCAATACGAATCTTTGTATTGGTTCTTTAGGACCATATACCGCTGCTACTACCCTTGTTCTACCGAACTCGACTAGTGCGGAGCCGTCACTGTTATTGAGTACTCCTACCTCCATCTTGATTGGTCTCATTTCGTCGGGTTTTCGGCCGTCGTGCCTTAAGCCGTCTTCTCTTATTAGTTTAACGCCTGGCTGTTTACCCATTACTCTACACCTCTTACCACTTTAAGTTCTTCTATGTATTTCTTTACTCGGTCCGTGAGACCTGTGAGATGGGCTTGCTCCTCTATCATCTTAATAGCCAATACTAGTATGGGCTCCATCTCGGGGTTTTTACATTGAATGTGTATCCTGCCGTTTACAGCTGCAAATATCTCGCATCCGGTCTGTGATTTAAGCATCTCTAACATGCTACCTTTCTTTCCTACTACTCTAGGAATCTTTGCAGGCTGTATTTCAATGATTTTACCGGTGTTTATTTTTCCTAGACCCTCGTCTCTGACTGTTAGTAGCGGGTTCCTTGCTCTGTCGAACGAGACGACTTTTGCCTTGATGTAGTCTCCTACTTGAAGATATCTTGAGAGTTCGTCTTGTTGTGGATTGAATGGTCTTCCTAGGAAGTCTTGTGCTGTGAGTACTGCTACATATGGACTGTTGATATCGACATACCAGTTCATTATTGCCACACTACTTACGAGTCCTATTATAACATCGCCCGGCTTTGGAACATATACTGTCTGTAGCGGTAAGAACACCGGCTTCTCCCGCTCGTCTAGTAGGCCCACTACAGCCGCTATCTTCTCGCCGTTGTACTCGTACACGTAATTCGTGTCTCTAACAATGGTTTCCGGCGGTAACCTCTCTCCAGGTACCACTATTCTTCGCTTGTCCATTATTTTACCACCTTTACATCGATTTTCGCGGATCCACGTGTTAGATTTTGGAGTCTGGATACTACATCGATTTGTGATCCTGCAGGTATTTCAAGTTCTACTAATAGGCTTCCATCTGTTTGCCAGTCTGCCCTTTTTACCTCGCCTAGTCTGCGGAGCTCTTTGTATACCCTGCCAGAATATTGGGCGGGGATAAGGGCTCGTACAAGTGCTTTCGCTATGCGTATAGGCATTAGTCTGGCTATTTGGCGTACTGCGTCGAGAGCCTGGCTCTCCGCGCTCTTAAATGGATCTACGCCTATCCTTAGTTGCTCGAACGCGGTCTCTATCCTTGCCTCTGGTATGGGTTTTCCTGTTTTTGGATCGATCGCGTTACGGGCTATGTACGTGATTATCTGGCGTTTTTTGGCTTCTATTAGTTTCCGGCGTTGATCTTCTGTAAGCTGGATTTCTCCTTCTTTTAGAATTTTTACCACTATTTTCTTGATGTCGTCTGTTCCGAAGGCTTTTTTGACTTCTTCGGGGCTCGCCTTCAGTCCTTTTTTAACATCCCGATATATTATGTCTGTCCAAAGGATGTCATCTAAGTCGACTTTTTCGCCTTCTTTGAATTTAAAGGCTGGATCTGGCCTTACTAGAATTTCGAATCTTTTTCCTTTTATCGTTACCCATGCAACTATATAGTCTTGTTTTCTTCCCATACTCTGGCCCCAGGATTATCTGATATTGTTTCCAATTAAATTTTAGAGAATCAATTTTGGATCCTATATTAAAAACAAATTAAAATAATTGAGTTATGAAAGTTATTTAGTTAGCTCATTACTAATTGCGTCAACGTATTTCCGTATCTCGTCAGCACTCATTTTCCTGAAGACTGGTTTTTCAACTGTTATGTATCCGAGCTCCACGAAGTTGTGGAATTCGCCTACTAACGAGGCTGGCTGTTCCTCGCTAGTCTCTATTCTTGCTTTGAACAATGCTTTGAGGGCTAGTTTAACTAGTTCTTCGAAGTCTAATTCCCTACTGTATTCTTTCTCTAGGACCTCTGTAGCGTATCTTTCTCCCATTCCTATCGCGACTGCATAATAACTAAAGAATTGTCCTCCTGGATCTGTTTTAATTAGTCTTGTGTCTCCTTCTGGGTTTATTCCACCGAAAATCAATGAAACGCCAAAAGGTCTAACGCCTGCGTGCTGTGTATATGCTTGTTTTATGTCTGCTATAGCTCGAGCAACATAGTCAACACTTGCCTTTTCTCCGTATAGGAGCCTATGTCTTACTGCGACTAGTCTTGCTTGATCAATAAGTATTCTGCCGTCGCTCCCCATGCCTGCGAACGCTACGCCTATATGGTCGTCTACTAGATAGATTTTCTCGATGCTCTCCAGGTCCAGGAGCCTCGTTATCTGTCTTTTTTCTGCAGCAATAACAACCGCTTCTTTGCTTCTTATTCCTAGACTGGTCCATCCTTTCCTTACTGCTTCAAACGCATACTTTACCTGGTATAGGTCCCCCTCGGGAGAGAAGATTGTCGTAGCCCTATCGTATGCCGTTGGTGGTGCTCCTAGTGCCACTCCTTGTCACCTAGTTTTACCGCCATGTCTCGTGGTGTATTGCAGGCTATTTAGATCTATTCAAATACTCTGCCCTTCCTAGACTAATATCATATTAATAGTCTCTAGCAAACTATTCTTTCTTCATGGTCCCTATGATGAAGAGACCGACCAATGAGTAAGGTGATTAATCTATCTCTCCCCTGAGGGATGCTATGTGAATATGATACTATTAATGACTGTGTTCGCGATCACTATGTCAATAGCCTCAATCATTATATCAGTTTATCTACTTCGACAGACTCGAAACCTTAAGAGATCAATAGAGACACTGGCATTTGGACTAAACACTAGAAAGCTCGAGCGTCGATTATCTGAACTTGCAGAGAGGCCTAGGAAACGCTACGTCGTATTCGAGATCGTAGCTGAGCAAGACTTGAGCGAAGCCGATATCCGTAGATCCTTGTATGAGCTAGCCAAGGATGTGCTGGGAAAATCTGGTTTTATAAAGAGCGGGTTTCAACTTGTCTATTTTAACACTAATACGAATAGGGGCATCATAAGAGTAAGAGAATCCTATAAGTTAAAGGCGCTCGGTGTGCTTGGCTTGCTTAGAGAGATATCGGGTGTTCAAGTGCTAGTTACACCCTTAGGTACTAGTGGGACGATCAAACGTGCAAAGAAGATCGCTGATATGAAGTAGTTAAAAATGCCCTATCTTTTGGCGGCGACTATCTTTATAACGTCTCCATCTTGAAGGAGATAGTTTTCTCCTATGCGTTGTTTTGTCTTCGCGTTTATTGCATAGATGAAGCTTTTTCCTAGATCTGTGTGTATCTTGTAGGCAAATTCTCTAGCAGTTGTTCCTTTCTTTACGAGAATAACGTCGGGTAGCACTCTACCCTGTTTATCGGTGAACTTGTTAGGGTCATCCACGGGATATACTGTAATCATTTCTAAGACATCGAAAACGGCTGTATTAAGAGCCTGCTGGACTCCCGTCCCGCCATATTTTTCCATTATGTTCTTCTTTATCATTTCAAGGATTCTTGTTGTTTTCGGGTCTAGTTCTTCTATTATCTCGAATGAGTCGTCTCCGGGAGTATACCTGATCTTTCCTTCTTTTGCTAGTTTTCTTAGAAGTAACTCTGCCGCCGCGCTTGTCGGTATGATCTTATAATCTGGGAATTCTCTTTTCATTCTTTCATAGTTCTCATGGGCTCTAGGCAAATCAATTTTATTCGCAATAATTACTATTGGTTTAGATATTTTTCTTAGTACTTGCATGAATTCTCTGAGTTCTTCTTTTGTCCAGTTCGTCAGTTTTTTATCCATCAAACCTGTTCTCTCGAGAGCCTCAGCGACCTGAGGTTTAGTTATACTTAATCCGCTTAGTCTCTGTGCCAGTGCTCCTGCTATGTCGAGAGTTTTACTGGCGTCTATTGTTCTAGCAACTTTATCCCAGTCTTTCTCTATTATAGAATACATCCATTCATCTATTTCATAGATGATCTGGTTTACCTCCTCTACAGGATCATAGGTTCCCGGTTTTACAGGGACTCCCTCGGGATCAGTTGATCCACTTGCATCAACTACAAGAAGGAGAACATCTGCTCTCCTAAGGTTATCAAGGAACCTGTTTCCGAGGCCTCTGCCCTGGTGCGCTCCTGGGACAAGGCCTGCTACATCCATGACCTTTACAGGTATGAAGCGCCAGCCCATGAGACATATGCTGTTTGATGCGTCGCATTTCTCTAATCCCAGTTCAACATGTATGCATTTTTTTCTAAGATATGCGACTCCTATATTAGGATCAATTGTTACGAACGGTCTATTGCCTATTTCAACGGTTGTCTCTGTAGCCGCCGCAAAGAACGTTGATTTTCCTACGTTAGTTTTACCTACAATTCCTATCAGTATATTGCTAGGCTCCATGACCTGACTCCTCGTCATTCACCATATAATGATCTAGGGTATAACATTTGCATTATTTTCTACGCCTATAATAAATGGTTCAATAGACAAGATTTTATTTCTCCTGTATTACTTCGTGGACTAGGACAGGTATAAGAGTTAAAACCTTGACCTATCCGATTTGAGAAGAGGGATGGTGAAAGATGGCAAAGTCGATGTACCACTATATAGCCGAAGCCTGGAGGAGGCCGTACGACGGAGTCCACGGCATGCTGATGAAGCAGCGGCTAATCCTGTGGCGTAGGCAGCCCGCTATAATCCGAGTCGATAAACCCACAAGGCTTGATAGGGCTAGAAACCTCGGTTACAAAGCTAAACAGGGAGTAATTGTCGTAAGAGTGAGAGTAAGGAAGGGAGGTAGGAGGAAGCCCAGGCCAAACAAGGGTCGAAGACCTAAAAGAATGGGTGTCTATGGATTTGCACCTGCTAAGAGTATAAGGCTCATAGCCGAGGAGAGGGCTCAACGCAAATACCCCAACATGATAGTTCTAAACAGCTACTATGTTGGAGAAGACGGTCTCTATAAATGGTATGAGGTAATTCTTGTAGACCCACATCATCCAGCTATAAGATCTGATCCCGAACTCTCATGGGTAGCTTCTGGCAAGCATAAAGGCAGACCCTTCAGAGGACTAACAAGCGCTGGAAAGAAGATGAGAGGACTAAGGAAGAGCAGAGGACTGAGAGGAACACACAAGTACAAGTGGAAGAAGAAGGCGAAAGAGAGAAAACTAAAGAAGAGGCATGAAGCAAGCCGCGGTGCAAGACTCATCGAACCCGACTATATACGAGAGAAATATCATAAGGGAGATCTCCAGTAGTCCTCCTATAATTTTCTTCCATTGAAAATCTCTCTTTGTCTCTATCAATATTATAGGAGTAGCTATTCCATCATCTCCAGAGAATCCTCGAATAAAAATAGAATACTCTGCGAAACGATATATAGTGATAGAGCGGGTGAGTAGGGATTGCCGATAAAACACGCCCAACTAAGAGTATATGTCCACGCTACTGAAGATGAGGAAAAAGTGTTTCAGAGCATAAAGAATTCCTTGCCGGAAGAGGTTCTACGAGAAGCTAAGATCATAAAAGAAACCTATTACGGACATTATGGAAATCCGATAACCGTAATTACGGTCACAATCAATAACCCAAGATTAGCGGAAAGAACTCTCAATTATCTCCTTGAAAAGTTGGGGGCATCGGGTAGACACATATTATCCTCTAGTCTCGAGGACCGTGTTGATAAGGGCGGATCGCTTTTCTTCAGAATCAGCAAGCAAGACGCGTACATGGGATCGATAACGATCTATGAGACCGACGATGTTATCAGGATATCTATAGGATTTAGCGGGAAAAGAAAGGATGCAATCGAGTACTACAGGAGGATGCTGGAGAGTGCAGGGAAAAGAAAAGAAGACTCCTAGACTTTTCGCCGATCTTTGTATTCGTCCTGCTTCCCATAAGGAAGCAGTCCACATGATTAGAACCCTGATAGGCTTTGGGTATCGAATAATAGGTGTTGAGGCCCGAAACGATATCGACATCGAGTCTCTTAGAAAAGAATTTGGAGGGGGAATCCTGCAAAGGATCACGCTAAGAGTCAATAATAAGAAAGAGTTTAATCGCGTAGTCTCGAAGAAGCTTGTCAATAATAATATTATTGTATCTGTTGAAACCAGATCATTAGAGGTTGCACGATTAGCCGCTGTCTCGAAGAAGGTCGACTTACTTACATTAGTTCCTGGCTTGGAAAAAGCCGTGGACAAAAGTACTAGAACCTTGCTTTCTCAGAAGGGTTTTGGCGGGATTGAGATCGTCTTGTCATATATTACAAGGAATAAGGAGAATAGATCACATATACGCGTCTGGAAGTATTATTATCAAAGCTTAAGGAGAGCTTCGGGATACATGATTCCAGCGACGGTATCTAGTTGTGCTGAGAGTGTTTTCGAGTTATGGCATCCTATGCAGATAGTGGGTTTTGCCTCGCTATTTGATGTTCCAATGGAGACTACCAGGTCTTGGATAACTAACGTTTCAAGAGTCTTAGGGAGGATCCATTATTCTGCGAGATAACATCTTGGAATATCTCATACTCTCTTCGAAGAAGTTTAAGACTTGCATACGGATGACGTATTATCTTGTGCCATGGCGGATCGAATGTGACTGGCCACTCTGCCAGATATTTCTCCGGATTAATGCCTGATTCTCTAACCGCCCTTCTGAACGCTCCCAAGCCCTTTCCGTGGCGTGCCCAGGAGTAGATTATCTTAGAAACCTCTCTATCTCCTCTAGACAATATAGTTTGTATTCTTGCCCACCTTGGATCATACCATGACGCTTCTGCTCCTACCTTCCTCGCTTCTTTCCCTATTAGCCTAATTATTTTCCGTGTAGCAAGGTAGTCTTTTAGAGGTGCCCATTGTAATGGCGTTACGGGTTTTGGCATAAACTGGTTAATGGAAATTTTGAGTTTCCCGCTAGCTTTTGCGAGTAGCATTGACGAGTCTCGTATTAGACTTATAATTTCACTTATGTCATCCTCTGTTTCTCCTGGAAAACCGACCATGATGTACATTTTTACTTGTCGGAGGCCTATTCCAAGCATTTTTTCGATTATTTCTAATACAAGATCCTTTCCTATTCGTTTATTTATTGCATTACATAATCTACAGCTAGAAGTCTCTGGCGCAATTGTTAGGGTCTTTTGTCCTCCTTCTTTGATTAGTTCCAGTCTTCTCTCGGTTAGCGTTTCTGCACGTATGCTTGGCACAGATACTTCGTACCCCATAGATACCGTGTATTCCAGTGCCTTCTCTGCATCTGGGTTGTCGAAGAAGGCTAAACTATAGAAACTAATCTTGTTGTATCCTTGCTCCCTAGCGTTATCTATTAGGTTTTTTAATGTATGGAAGCTCCTATCGCGTTTCGGCCGGAATATAAAGCCCTCCATACAGAATCTGCATCCGCGCCCGCATCCTCGGCTAGATTCTATTGCATAGCTTTGCCCCCAGACCGGTTCTACTCCCGGTGGAAGTTTTTGGTCGAATATCACCGTGTGCTTGTCCAAGTCTCGAGTGTAGATTCTTTCTACTTGTTTCTCTATTTCTAGTCTTGGAACTATAACTCCCCTTAGCTCTGCTAATCTCTTAAGCTTAGTGGTCTTTGAGGCTTTCTCAGAGAGTATTGATATTATATCATCAAAAACTTCTTCTATCTCCCCTACTAGGACCATGTCTAAAAAGTCTAGTACGGGGAGAGGATTAGCAGTTACTGCTGGGCCCCCTCCTATCACTATAAGATTATCGTCCGCCTTCGACCGGTATGGTATTATTGACGTCTTATCATAGAATTCTACTAAATCACGGTACATGATCTCATATGGTAAGCTTACAAAAAGAGCATCTAGCTTTGCGGGAGATGAACGTGTGTCTTCTAGTTCGATATCATCGTCTAAAAAGTAAGTTCCCGCATACACATTGTTTACTCTCAGCATATGTTTTAGAAACCTAAAAAATAAACTCGAATATGCTACGTTTCTGGGAGCCAGGTAGCCTATACCGATTCGTCTAGTCAATCCATTACCCCATCGTCATCGTCGATTTCATCATATAGCATTGTGACTATCGCAATGAGTGCACTTGAGACCGCATATTCAGTTGATAATGTTATTCCGGGAGCTATATCAATTACTAGATCGGCGAACCTATAGACTCCTAGAGGGATGCCTTCTCTTGATCCTGCTAGAATGTTTATTTTTCCTGGCTTAGCGAATATCTTTCTGAGCTCTTGTCCTGCCTCTGATACTGGTTTTCCTTCTGGCTCGAGAACAATTATTGGCTCGTTGCTATGTGCTCTAACGAATTCATAGAGATCCTGTACATAAACCGGGACTTTCCACGGTTTCCTATTGTTATAGGATTTTTTCTGTATTCTGTATCTTGACTCTATACCTTCTCTTAATCCCCTTAGAAATGTTCCAAGCTCGTCTGCGGGCACCTTTCCTATCGGGGCGATTACGAGTTCTCCGACCTCGAAGTTCTGAATTTCTCTGCCTACACGGATACCCATATTCTTGCATGCATCAAGAGGACCTAGGTAAGGCATTTGCACTACTCTTATTTTTCGAAGGATCCTGTGCACAGGCTTCTTGCCTGGCGGAAGTTTTCTAAGCATGAAGTTTCCCGGTACAATCGAGATATAGGCTTTATCCCTTATGATCTCTACTAGTACTATTTTGTCTGGGTTAGAGAGATTTACACAAGCTCCTGTTTCTCTCCTTACGGCATCGCCTACAATTATGTTTACATCAATGCTTGTAAAGTTATGTTTTCCTCTCCTAACTGTTCGAACCGCAAAACACTCTTTTCTATCTATCTTGTTTCTAGAAAGTATTGAAGCTGTCTCCGCTATTTTCTGCGGATCGGCCTTGGCTACACCCTCGATCAATATTATTCTGTCTGCTTCTGGTATCTCGCTCAATATAATTGAAGCTTCTTTTTCCCGTTCTCTACATCCATAGACGAGAACTAGACCTTTGTAGCCTCCTGGCTCGGGTACCGTCTTGAGCCATGGTATTTTCTCTGTGACAAGTGTGGCCGCTATTTTTTCCAGGTTTAGTGGCGTTTTTATCAGTATACATGGATCTACAGTGGATCTCTGCAACCGGAGCACCCTTTACTAGCACATACAAACATGCTAGTTTAAGAAGTTCTCTGATTCGTGATTATCTACTGGAAGAAAGTTTGGGAGAATAATAAAATTATGCTGTTATTCTAGGCTCCTTTCTGCAATGGTGATATAACAACTGCCTTCTCGGGGCCATTGGGGCCAGGAACCCATAATAGCTTTGATTTCGCAATCTCGACTTTCCTTATCGCATATATCTTCCTAGCTGCTTGTTCTATGTCGAGTGCTAAGCTTCCTTCCTGGTCACTGAATACCATTGCCTGGACAAATTCGTCTAGTGTGCTTTCTGATGCTCTCTTTTCTATTACTTCTTTCATTCTCTTTCTTATCAAGCGTTTGTGGCTGGTATTGCATCTATATCTAGTGAATACGACTGCTGTTACTCGGAGACCGTATCCGTCCTTTGTCCATACATCGAATATCCCTGTTATCTTGCTACTCTTTCTCCTCGTGAGAGACCTCATGTAGTCTCTTAATAGTTCGTGTCCTTTGAACCGCGTGTATGCTTTATCACCGTCTACGTTGATAATCTGGAAGTAGAGTTTGATATGTACATGTGCAAAGTCTCCTGTGATATCGAAGAGTGTTGTTTCCATTACGCGTCCGATCAGTTTAAGCGGATCATCGGCTGGTGTAGTTCCTAGAGGAATCTCTCCGAAGACAGGAGGTGATATAACCGTGTACCATTTTTTCATCCTCCATTTGTCTCCTGTTACTCTACTGCGTCTTCTCCTCGCCAAGTCTTTCACCTACCTTTCCTAACCTCGTTAATCCTACCACATCCTCCTCTAGAGTGTTGCCAGCTTATAGAGTTTAAAGATCTTTTCTAGCATTTAAACTATCTATTTTATCTATAACTGATAACGATGCCCTGAGAGTCATAAGAATATCATCTATAGTGTTGCGTAACGTAAGGACTCGTTTAGGATCCTCACATCCTCTTACTATTATCTCGCATTCTATTCCCCTGCCTTTTTCCCTGCACTTTATAGATATATGTTGGGGCAATACGAGATTATCTGGCTCAATCGACTCTAGTACATTTTTTGGATAATGTGTTTCAATCTCTATTTTAGCCTTACACGTCATTGCCTTTCCGCGTTGATCTTCACTAATACTCCATCACCCTCTAGAACTTTAGCGTCCTTCAGTCTTTTCAGCGATCCTTCACCAAGAGCATACTCTATCTGATACGACGATGCTATATACTCTCCATCGCTCTCTAGAACCAGTATAGATTCTCTGTCTATCTTCTTTAGGAATGAAAGGGCCATCCATAATAGTGTTAACGAAGACTGCCGAGTCAGTGTTACAAGATAAGTTCTTGCCCATGTTATATTCTTTATTCTTTTGGGCATAGCTTCGGATACCTGCTCCGGAAATTCCTTCGAATATGATAACAACATGTGTTCTATAATCCTGTATTCGTTTTCGTAGTCAAGCGAGCTTGCTAGTAGAGGTGCAGGTGATTTAAAAGCCTCGGAGGCGTAGAGAAGAGCGTCGCTTGCGAGACGATAGTCCTTTATGTGTCCGGTAGTATTTCGTGAGACAAGAATAGCTCCTAGATAATATGAAGCATCGAGCTCTGTTAGTGAAGAATACTCTTTTATCCTAGACAACAGTGATACCGCGAGATTCTCGAGGTCCTTCTTCGAAATTGTCTCTAGTGTTTTATCAGATATTCTTCCGAGGCCGGAGGCATGAAGAAACCTGTCACACTCTTCTTTGTTACCAGTAAAAGTTGGATAATATGGGTTCACGGTTATGGATATACTTTCACAGATCGTTAACTCATGCGGCAGATATGCCTTGAGAGTAGTTATAGAATCTAAGCCTAACCTATCGGTTGGAAGCATCCGGTCAACTGCCACAGCATCTACTCCGTAGAACCGTCCCCTGGGATCAATATTATCTCCCTTATACATTGCGGAGAGGAGAAGAGCCAGAAACTCTCTTCTCGTGAATATACCTCCCATCGATAAAAGTAGTAACGCAACCATACCTGGAACGCTCCCGTCTCCATCTAAAAAGACTGCGTCGGGCGGAGGGCTCGACGATATTCGTGTGGCTACTGCAAATAGAGGAGCCTCTACCTGGCTAGTTCCATAATCTACCTGCTGATAGCCGAGAAGTATCGTTGGAATCTCTATCTTGCTTGGAGGCGTGATAGACGTCTTGAAAACAGGCCTTGTACCCAAAGAAGCTGAAACACTATATAGTACAGATGCCGCGAGCACTGAGTCGAATCTAGGATAACTCCAGATGCGCAAGTATCCAGAACTCATCGATTTTTCTAGGAGCTTGGAGAGATGGCGGGATGCTGCGTCAAGATGTCTGTCTAGACTTTCCCCTAGTTCTAGTCTTAGCTTTAACAAAATACTCACACCGCGATATACTATAGAGAGTAGACACGAATTTATAGGATCAGTGTAGACTTTGAAGCACTAAAAACGCAGGAGCATCAATACTATATCCCGGCATTACCGGAAACCGCTGAGAATTATGAGAAGGTTTTGAGGAGGAAAGAGAGCTTTTTTATCGCTAACCGTACTCTGCGACGAGAAGCTTTGCCTGCTCTGGACTATATTTCCAGTCCGGTGGTAGAACTCCCTTCCTCTTATAGTATTTAACTAGGCGCCTTATCTTCGACTCGAGATCCATTAGTCCTTTCTTCGCGTGTAGATCTTTTGGATGCTCGCTGAGATGCCTCCTAAGATTCACGGCTTTTCTAATTAGGGTCATTAGGTCTTCTGGTAATGGTGGTGCCAGACCTTTCTCCTTCAATACTTGGGTTATCGATTTTCCTAGAATTGGCTTTACGAGAGGAATACCTAGCTGGTCTCTTAGAATTATACCTATCATGCTGGGTCCATAACCTTTCTTTGCTAGTTCCTCTATTATGAGTTCGATATCCTCTGGACTGTATACAAGCCAGGCTGGTGGCATTGGACGTGCTGGCCTAGTAGACTCCGACTTACCCTTATCTCTTTTCTTGTTCATATTTTCCTCCCTCTACACCCACATAGTGGATATTACAAGTCGCCATATAAGGCTTGCCATTAAATTTCTCAATCTATCCTCTTAAACCATATGGGTAAATGACGTTGACTTACAATGAAAGACTCATAGATTTGATTAATGGAGTTAAATTATGTAAAATAATAAAAAGAATTAATAGATTTGTTGTGCTAGTAGAGCATACCAAACATATCTATAAGGCTCTTCTACGAAACACCGGAAAACTATATGGAATCATAGAACCCGGTAAATATGCTGTTTGTTCATGGAAGAAAGAAGGTAAGACTCAATTTAACTTAATAGGTGTAATCGACTTTGAGGGCTACGTTGCTATTGTAGATACTAATCTTCAAGAAAATCTCTTCATGAAGGCTATCGAGAAAGGATATCTCCATGAGTTTAAAGAATGCAGGGTAGTTAAACGAAGCCCTAGAATAGGCGATTCAAGACTAGACTTTCTACTTAAATGCAGAGAAAAACCAGTCTATATTGAACTTAAAAGCGCTGTTATGAGGGGCAAAGACGGGGTTACTGCATTATACCCTGATACACCGAGCGATAGAGGAATAAGACATATGCTAACGTTATTAGAACTTAAAAGAAAAGGGTATAATGCTTGCCTAGTGTTCATTGCTGGTCTTCCTATGGTGAAGAGATTCTCTCCAAATTATCACATAGATCCCAGACTAAGAGACATAGTACCTAAACTTAGAGATAATAACATTTCTATTC
Organism: uncultured Desulfurococcales archaeon; assembly: GCA_964425855.1. GTDB lineage: Archaea > Thermoproteota > Thermoprotei_A > Sulfolobales > Acidilobaceae > S143-63. The sequence goes on from CAYROE010000014.1 coordinate 18,973, forward strand.
TCTCCTATAGACTATATGGAGTTCTATCAAGGAAAAGCCTGAACATGTATATTAGTGGAAGTTCTATAGAGATAAGTTTATAAAGAATTCTATTTTGTTTTTATTAATATTTTATTTATTTTTTCTTTTATCTCGTCACAACAGCTATCTGCCACATCTGTATCAAACAATGTAGGGTCTTTTCCTTTCATCCAGGCATATATATACTTTCTAACAGTTCCATCGCCCATTATATAGTTATATTTTAGAACTCCGTCCGCTAATTCTGAGAGTATATTGTACTCATATGGGTCAGAAACCGCAGCAGCTAGCATTGTAAATATGCCCTGAGCTTTTAATGAGAGTATTATGTTATCGAAGAGTTTTACGTCTCCTGCTTCCTTGAAAAGCATTTTTCTCAGAACTTTGTGCACTCCTAGGACAAGAAGAAGATCCGGTTTCTTTTCTGTTATAATATCCATGAATAACGAATATAGCTCTTGTGCGCTAAATGATGCCGGATTTATTCCGATTAGTTCAGTCTTTTTCTCGAACAACTTTAATATTTTTTCAACCAATTTACTATCAAAATTTAGTGTTTCTGATAACTGTATCTCTAATATTTTTTTGATTTCTTCAGGAGACATATCATAGGACATGATAAGTGTCTTAGCATCGTTTACAAGTGCCACCGCTAAAGCATACATTATTGGCTTAATAGGCCGTGCGTCTGGTGGAAAAGATAATAGGATAATCTCGCCCTTATATAATTTTCCAAAATATTGCTCCATTATTTTACACGGTGGTTCTAGGTATTTTGCAGGATTCATACCTGGAACTAGTTCTAGTCTTGGAGGAGTCCATACGACTATTCCTTTCCCTGACCTGATAAAGAATGGTAGTCTCGCATAATTGAGAGGATATCCTCTAAGTTTTCTTATCTCCATTTCTCTAACAATCTGGCCCTGCTCTATATAGTGGTATAGTATGAATACGGCATCGGCTACAAAGTCTACGCTCCCAAGAATTGGCTGGTCTTTCTGTCCGAAGGGGATCTCTGCTATAAGGACTGCTAGACCTCCTGTAAGCTCCGGGAGCGTATAGAAGAAGTTTTGAACAACAGCCCTTCTACTAATGTCTGGCGTATATGCTTCTATTAGTGGATTTATCGAGTCAACAATTATGATATCAGCATTTAACTCGTAGATCATTCCGGATATCTTTGCAACTACTTCCTCAGCGCCTTCCTGTGTTGCAACTAAGGGTAGTTTTATAAACATGAATCTTCCTTCTCTCTCTAATTGCTCCAGATCCATTCCAAAGTTTTTCATATGTCTATAGAACTTGCTCTTGTTCTCTTGAAACGATACATATAGAGTTCTTTTTCCTTCTAGACCGTTATGATATGCTATCATAGCTGCAAAGGTTGTTTTACCTGCTCCTGGGTGTCCTCCTATGGTTATTAGTGATTCTTTATAGAATCCCCCCATCAATAATTCTTCGTCTAAGTTTTTTATACCTGTCTTAAACTTATACTCCATTTCAATACACCATAGTATCCGACTATCTTAAATACCAATATCGCTCTTTTATATAAAAACCAGATACCTCAATTAAATACTGTTTAAACAATCGAGCTATCCTTTATTTGTAAACAATATTGGTTATATTATAATCATTTGCTAATAATATTCCTAATAATATATTATAGTTCTGAAGAGGTATATAAATATTCAGTAATTTACAGGAAGAAAAATAATATTATTAAAAGGTTTATTGTTTAGAGCAGGCCCTGTTTAGGAATTCTTGGGCCTGCTTCTTTTCTTCCTCTGACGCGTTGTCGTCGTAGCAGAACCACCAGTCGAAGCACTTGTATTGTTCTTTTCTCTTCATTGCCTCTTCATAGGTGGATGCTGGCGGTACTATTAGTTTGTCGCCGATTAGCTCGTTGTTTGGCCAGTTTGCTGGTACTGCTCTTCCATATTTGTCGCCTACCTGTAGTGCTAGGACCATTCTAAGTATTTCGTCTATTAGTCTTCCTAGTTCTAATGGGTAGTAGAGTATTGCTCTGATTGTTCCTTTATCGTCTACTATGAATACTGCTCTTACTGTGTGGGTTGCGCTTTCTGCGTGTAGTAGGCCTAGTTTTTCGGCTACTTTGCCCTGTGGGTCTGCTATTATTGGGAATGGTATTTTCATGTTAAGCTCTTTTTCGATCCACTCTTTCCATTTGATGTGGCTGAATGTGCTGTCTACGCTTAATCCTATTAGTTCTGTGTTTAGTTTCTTGAAGTCCTCGTATCTCTTCGCGAATGCGTAGAACTCTGTTGTACATACTGGTGTGAAGTCTGCGGGGTGACTGAATAGTACAAACCATTTACCGGCGAAGTCATCTGGAAGCGTTATGGGTCCATGGTCTGTGACTACAGTCATCTGAGGGAACTTTTCACCTATTAGAGGTATCTGTCCGGGCATTTCTATCACCTCTATCTTCTAAATAATTTCTATATAGAAACCACTATTTAAGCCTTAACATATATCATCAGACGCATAGACCACACTAACCTTTATATCCAACACACCATATACTCCACAGTCTGGGGAGGATGCGGCGGTCGTCTAGCCTGGACTAGGACGCCGGCCTGCCAAGCCGGAGGTCCC
>CAYROE010000015.1:0-8918 GCA_964425855.1 uncultured Desulfurococcales archaeon
GCAGGCTCGTATCTAGTCCAGTCTTTACAGTTTCCTATTCTGAATATTCTGCTTCCAGCTTTTACAGTTATGGGGAATATTGGATATCCTTGGCTGTCCACAGACTCTCCACAACTATAGAATGTTGGCTTTATCCTTTTCCAGCCCGATATTCTCTCCTTATCCGATGCTAGGATTGTATCAGGCGCTATGTACATGTACCATGAAAAGTAATCTGCTGGGTCTTCTCCTTTGGGAACTTGATAGGCTACTATTTTGTCGTTGATCTGCCAGTAGTCGAGTTTTCCTATGGATTGTAAAAGGTCGAGGGATTTGCTTGTCCTTATACCTCCCAGTAAATTGTTCGGGAGTACTACTAGTGGAAGACCTCCTCCTTGAAGTGTACGGGTTCTCTCCGTTATTTCCTGTATAGTGTTATAGAGGGTGACTATGTTGGATAGTCTGAGTCTTTGTGCTTGGATTAGTCTTCTTTTCTGGTTATAGTCTTCTTCGTGGTATAGGGATACTACCCTTGAGGGTAGACCATCTCTTCCTGCTCTGCCCACTTCCTGATAGTAATCCTCTACTCCGTCACTTGGAGTGACGTGTAGTGTCCATCTAATGTTTGGAATGTCCATTCCCATGCCGAAGGCTTTTGTCGCTACTATTATCCTGGGACCATGGCCTGTTTTTGATGCTCTGTAAACTAAGTTCTCAGCTTCTCTTCTTTCCCTGCTTGATAGTTGTCCGTGATAGCCGATGGATTTGATCCCTGTAAGTTTTTCTATTGCCTCTGCTAGAACTTCTACGTTTGCCCATTCACTCTTCTCGCTCTTTACGTAAGATGTAAACACTATGCCTAGCCACGAATCACTTACCGAAGAGGCCCACTCGGACAACGAGCTTATTGTGCGAGCTATGTCCTTATGCCTTTCTTTACTTGTGTATTCTTTCACTTGGAACACCAGGTTAGGCCTTATACTAGGTGCACTTAGGATAAGTGGCTTGTCCACACTCAATTCTTTTAGCGGGGACTTTTCGTCAAGGCTAATCCTTATCGATAAAGGTTCCTCTTGGAACCCGAGCTCGTTTAGAATCGATCGGAGTAATTCGCTACTTGCGCTTGCAGTGAAGAGTGTTATTGGTGGCCAGTTTGCTACCTTATAGATTTCTGATATTGTTCTAGCTGCGTGTAGGTAAGAGGGCCTGAAGCTCGTACCCCATTTGCTTATTGTGTGTGCTTCGTCTAGTACTATTAGGCTGGGAAGTCTTTTGGCGAAGACCTCGACGAAGGATTGGTCGTAGAATCTTTCTGGTGTTACGTATACAAAGTCTACTAGTCCACGCTCCATGATCTCTAAGATTGCTTTTTTATCATCTGGTCTTGTGGATGAATCAATTTTTACGGCTGTGAATCCTTTTTCTTGGAGACCCTCTATTTGGTCTCTCATTAATGCTCTTAGAGGAGAGACTACTAGGACGTAGCCTGGCTCGATCCTGGAAAGGATAGCTCCCGAGAGCTGGAATATCGCTGATTTGCCTGCTCCTGTCGGCAATATTATGGATACGGGTAACGGTCTTTTGGATAGGGATGAGAGCAGTATTCCTTTGATACCTGTGTATTGATATGGTTTTAGACTATATAGGGGGTTCCAGTATTTTTTCATGAGTCTTTCTGCTACTACTACCATTTCTTCAACAATATCGTGTGGATCATGCAGGGAAGTTTGTTCAGGTTCTTCTGGTTCGGGACCTACGAATTCAATCTTTGTATTGTCTAGTCTTAGCGTTGTCGTTACTCCTATCGCGTTCATCGAGCCAAGGATCGATGTTATCCTTGCAGTTGATGCCTCTAGATAATCTTTGTAGAGTCCCCTTGATAGGAGATCACTTAGATATCTTGGTACCGGGTATCTCTCTGGGTATACGGCTATCTTTGGACTATGCCGGGCAAATACTTCTGGGTATAGCACATAGACGTCCCAACTTACAACTATGGCGTCGACGTCTTCCTCTTCAACTTCGTCAATAGAAACATTATGCAATGTTATGTTCTTGACTCTTAATCTTTCACTGAGAATGTGTTCTAGAACATGTAGTGATGAATCATCAGGGGTAATTATTAATGGAATGGTATCTTTTCCTTCTTTAGCTGTGTATTCGAGGAATTTAGATATTAATGACGCCGTTCTTGATATGTTGATCGCGTGTTCGGTGCCGTTTAGTAGCTTTATTTTTGGCGCTCTACGCATAATTATACTCTTCTTGGTTCTCTTCCTACTACATTCTTGTTCTTCGAGGGTTATGCCCCAGGTTTTCAGCTGGTCTTCGTATGGTCCTGGTCCTGTCCAGTTTTGGCAGTCTTGCTCTGACAATAGGCAGTTATAGATTACGTCTTTCCGTCCTTTGATATTTGCGCATTCAAGGTACCATGGCTCTATCTGTATGTTCTTGTCTAGTAGCCTTCTATTTGCTATTTTTACGGTCTTTAGTAGCTCGTCCGCTATTTCTTTCTTGCCAGCGATTAGGAGTGATACAGCGGCTATTATTGGGTTTCCTTGTCGTCTTCTTAGGGATTCCATATAGGACCTTGCTGGTCCTTTTCGACTATTGTTATTTATTATAATATATGGTGAATAATACTTGCATGCATACCTTGGCTTATCAGTTATTATTGTTGCGTTGTTATCGCATTGTATTGGTTCAGGACTTATTCCTGCTAGGAAGCTTAAATTATATGATGTAATTTTGTCGTGGAGCTGGTAGGTTTCTATGAGGTATTTTAGTTTCTTTGCTATTTTCTCGATATTGTCGGTGATGCTTTTTTCATTGGTTTCTATGCCTAGATGGTAGTTTAGGCTAGAGATGCTTGGATATGCTTCTGGGAGGGCCTGTAATGCTAGTTCTCTTAAATCTAGTCCTGGACATCCCCATGAGATCAGGGTTCTTGGCCCATATTCTGCGTGTTTGAGGGGTGTGAACTGTATCTCTGCGTAGGACCTGTAGGGTTCTGGAAGCGTGCTTGTATCATAGTTTTCATCGTCTATTCTTATGATTATTCGTTTCTTACCGCAGTATATGATTACTTTATCGGCTAGTGGATTCCTTAGCCCTAGGAGTCTGATTACATTGTCTACAAGCTTGTTTTTCTCTCCTAAATCACATCCTTTCAGTCGTAATAGGACTACTAGTTCGGGCCTATTTCTCTGCTCGAGTATAGATACTATGCCTTTTGGAGGACACCAATATTTCGCGTAATTCGTGATAATTGTCGAGAGTAGTCCGTCACTGCATTTACTTACACAAATAGTTAGAACCTTCTCGTCTATACGAGTACCTTTTCTCAATTGTTCTCTTGCTCCATAGAATATTATCGTATTTAATAGTGGTATACCGGAGAATATAGCAAGATACTTGTTTTTGGGCGCTATAAAGTAGAGTATTCCAGCTAGACCTATTACGGTAAGAAGTATTGCTAGTATCATTGTTAGGCTTGCTGGATCCATGTCCGTGTCCCATCTTACGATGTCTTTAGACTCAGTAGAGGTGTGTTACCCGAGTATTACGTTGAGACTAGTGGGGTCTTTAACGGATAAAGGTCTCCTAACATTTTATGCTTCTCTGTTTAATCTTTTACTAGAGGGATGAGGATAATCCCATGGTCCGAGGCCTGGATACGGCGATGGAGACTCTGGCAGGATCCGACCTCTCAACAATATTATTGCGGATTGTGTGTTTGATCTTGTATATGTGTTTTGCTTCCATATATCGGTGATAAAGTAATACCTAGTCATCTGTAAATGGGGTCGCGATATTGAGAGAGTCCACGCATCTACTGGTGGGACTTGGAGTTTCGGCTGTTGTATGCAAGTATGCTTCATGTGATACAATCGTGGACGGAGTGGCGCTTGTCTCCAGTATTCTTGTTAATGAGATAATCGACGTGTTTGGCCATGAACACTTGTGGTGGCAACGTTATCCACGTCGGATAAAGATTACTCATAGTCTGTTCGGAGTGATCGCTGTATCCCTTATTGTGACAACAATCATGCAGATTCTCTTGGGCTATATTGGTACTAACTATAATTCGTCTTCTTTGATTTTTTGGGCCGCGCTTTCTACCGGTGTGTCACACCTGGTACTAGATTCTCTTAATCCCTCAGGAGTCTATATCTGTGGAAAAAGGATATCGTTTAGAGTTGTCCGGGCGGGGAACCCTGTCGCCAACCTGCTTTTCCAGGTTCTCGGAGTGTTATTGTTATGTTATGGTCTCTGCAGCTGATCATCCTAGTATGGTTCCCAGTATAGTATATCGTCTATGGTTCCTCTTCGTTCTTTTTCAGGCTTGAAAACCGGGCGCACTCGTAGTCCTATTTCAGGCTTTATTCCAGGTTTCAGATAGTGTATTAATCCTCCCTCCCATCCTAGTGGCTGTACGAGGATCATTACTGCTGGTTCCTCTAGCGGGTTCCCGTAGAGGTCACGGTATACCTCTGTATAATATAGTACTGTCCATTCAGTATCTACTTCTACAAGTTCTCCCTCGCTGAAGTCTGGGCAGAACGTTGTTGGGGGGACAATGAACTTGTCTCCACACTTCATGCCTAGTATCTTGCCATTTATCAATGCTTCTGCAAACCTCTTCCCGTGTATTCCTGGCGTGTACACGTATTCCTCGACTTCTTGTCTCCCCGGATAGAATACTACGTCCTCGTGGCTCCTAGGCTTCCACCAGCTCATTCTCCAGTCCCTCCGCAACCTAGGATTCTACCGGCTCGAAACATTCTATGTCGGTGACTGAGCCTGTTCTCTCATTCTCGGGCTTCCATCTGGGCTTTACCCTCATTCCGATGGCTTTTCCTGATTTGACGTCTTCTTCTGTGATTCCGCAGAATCTATGGAATAGTCCTGCGAACTCGTAGCTGTCTTTTGTATAGCCGGGAGCGTCTAGTTTTACTACACCTACTATCTCTGGCTTGTCCATTCTCTGCCTAAACGTTGATATGTAGCTTATCACGGCTGTGTGTATTTCGCCTGTTCCTGGAAGTTCGACGTATTCGTTCATTGGAACATGGCAGTATTCGCAGAATGCCCTTGGCGGTACGTATACTCTGCCACAGCTGGGACATTTGACGCCTATAATTTTTCCTTTCTTGAGTCCTTCTAAGAACTTTGTCTGTGCTATTCCTGCGCTAAAGCTGTATTTTGCGGCAGGCTTGTATCTTACGAGTCCTGGGAGAGTATACATTTCGCCCCTCTTAAGATATGTTCCCGGATACTTCTTCGACATACTCCATCACCCCCTAGTTTCCAAGAACTATCACTGTTCCCGCCTGCATGAGGTCTCCCCATGCCTGTGCTACGCCTCGGTGGACTGGCTTCTTCACTTGCCTGGCTCCGGCTTCGTAGCGTAGTTGCCAGAAGAGCTCGGCAACCTTCATTAGACCCGCAGCTGCAATCGGGTTACCTACTCCTAGGAGTCCTCCGCTTGGACTCGTGGGTAGTTCACCGCTTCTATCAAACCATCCTTCTTTGAGTAGTTTCGGTGCTTCGCATGGTCTTGCGAGCATTAAGCCTTCAATATGGTGGAGTTCTTTATAGTCGAATGGATCATATGGTTCTGCTACATCTATCTCTTTCCATGGTCTCTCTATGCCGGCCATCTTGTACGCCATTCTTGCAGCATAGTTTACGTATCTCGGGAATCCTAGCTCTCTATTGTACCAGTGTGTATTGTCAAGAGTGAATCCTATTCCCTCGACCCATACTGGTGAATCTGTTACACGCCTAGCCACGTTCTCGCCTGCTAATACGAGGGCCGCCGCGCCGTCGCTAACAGGGCTTATATCTAGCCTGTTGACTGGCCATACTAGGAGCTCGCTTGAGAGAACGTCCTCCACAGTTATGTTCGCTGCGGCTTGGGCTACAGGATTATCAAGAGCGTTTCTCTTGTTTTTCACGCTTACAAGGGCTATATCTTCTTTCTTTGCACCACACTTATGCATGTATCTTCTCATCTCCATCGCGAATATCCATATTAGATTAGGTCCTAGGGGCCTCTCCAGTATAGGATCCCATATATAGGCGAATACTCCCTGTGGATGTGGATGTGCTGGGCTCATCTTTTCTTCGGCAACTGCTAGTACTGTCTTGCAGTGACCGCTGGCTACATGCCACCAGGCTGCTAATGGAACCATTACTCCCGTTCCACCACCCACATATACTCTGACAGTAGGCTTGGAGAATCCTCCGCTTCCATCCGCCAAGTACTCACCGTTGAGGTGTATGCCGTCGAACGCGTCCGGGGCTGTACCGATAACTACACAGTCTATGTCCTTCAATGTTAGGCCTGCGTTGTCAAGGGCCATTTTCGCGGCTTCCCATGCGAGCTCGCGTGGGGTCTCGAGGAGTCTCCTCCTGAAGAGGGTTATGCCAGCGCCTACTATCGCGACCTAGAATCAAAACACTGCTTGTGTACGTTGGAGGACCTCTCCAAGATGCTACAAGTGCTTTCTCTACTTCGTGATGCCTGTACCCTGCCTTACCCTTAAGCTGTAGGTAAGCTTCCAGAAGCCTAGATCCTCCAGTCGCCTCTAGTAGTACTCCTATGCTCTGGCTTCCACCACTCATGTTGACGGGCATGTGTGCGTTCTTGTCTAAGTCGCCTGTCCTGAGAAGCTCTACCGAGTATCCTATTGTTGAGAATCCTATTTCATCCAGGAACAGGGGCTCTAGGTATGTGAATCTATCTTCTATCTCTATACTATCCATATCAGTTAGGTTTAGGCCCGACATCTTGAATGCCTGTTTAGCTGCTTCTCTCGCGGAGATCATACGTCCCCAGACGTGGTAGTTCCATCCTCCGGTGCCTGTCTCTGTGCTCCATCCGACTCCTTTGATCCACACGGGGTCATCTGTGTACTTTCTAGCAACTTCACCGCTGGCTAGTACGAAGACTACTGCTCCATCTGTGAATCCTGCGACTTCGAGGTTCTTGATCGGCTTCATATAGTATCCTGAGGACATGACGTCGTCGAGTGTGATCGTTGACGAGTAACTTGCCCGCGGGTTATCTATACCGTTATTCCTGTTTTTAACGCTTACCAGTGCTAGATCTTCCTCGCTTGCTCCTGCTTCCATCATATAGGCCTGAGCGTCTATACCAGCCATGAACAACGGGTTCGGCGGCCTTAACTGTCTAAGATATAGTGGGTCTAGGGCTAGTTCGTAGATCTCTTGAAGTGTTTTTATATCACTTTGTTTCGAGTGTGATTCTACTGCTACAATATCGAAGAGACCTGTCTTTATCATCATGTATGCTTGTGCTATACCCTGTAGCAGATCTCCTGCTACCGTAAAGGTTGGTCTAAGTACTCCTCCCAAGGGTTCTGGCGCGAATTCATCAGCTATAGCAATGCCCTCCCAGAAGTCTTCCTGACATGATATGAAGCCAGAGATATCTTTTCTGGGATCGATTCCTGCCTCGACATAGGCACGGCGTGCAGCTTCGAATACTAGTTCTCTAAAGGATAATTCCGGGACTGAGGGTTTGAACCCATAGAATCCCGCTCCTATAATAGCTACATCTGGCAAGGATCAGACCCGTTTGGATCTATGGTGTTTATAGGGAATTAAAGAATTAGAGTACTAACAATATATGTTGAACCAGAATATTTATCGCCTTCGTTTCCGCGTGGTAATATATGATTATTTGAGAATGTGACAATATTTGATAGACAGAATTGAAAGAATTATATCCTTTACCTAATGATCTATATTAGAATCACTATCCGATTTTTATTTACATTACACATACAATTATTTTTAATCAGGTGCTCAAAATGCACGACGACGATTCTATTAAACTAATAAGAGACTCCGTAAGAGAATTTTCAGAAAAATATATCTCAAGCGTTGCTGAGAAAATCGACAGAGAGAACACTGTCCCACGGACTATCCTTGAGAGAGTTTCCGAAATGGGCTATTTCTCTCTAAGAGTACCTGAAGAATACGGTGGGCCAGGTCTAAGCGTGATGGAGTCTGTAATCGTTGTAGAAGAACTTTCGAGGGTAAGTAGCGGTATAGGTATCATGGCTACTGTTAGTGGGAGCATGGTTCCGTTTCCCATAATTCAATATGGAAGCGAAGAATTGAAGGAAAGGTATCTAGGTATTCTTGCAAGGGGAGGCATAGGCGCTTTTGCTCTAACAGAGCCCTGCTGTGGTTCAGACGCGGCCTCTCTTGGGACAAGGGCCGAGCGCGAAGGCGATGAGTTCGTGTTATCAGGCGAAAAAATATTCATTACGAATGCTCCCTATGCCGATTTCTTCATAGTGGCTGCTAGAACAGGTAGGAAAGAGGATAGACATAGAGGCGTTTCCTTATTTGTAGTAGACAAGTCCGACTGTATAGAGATTAGTAAGCTGGAAATGATGGGTTATAGGGGGAGCGGGACAAGTCTTGTTAGATTCAATGACTGCAGAGTACCCTCGACAAATCTCCTAGGAGAGATCAATACTGGGTTCAAGAAAGTAATGATGACTCTCAACGAGGGTAGGATAACCACATCGGCAACGGGTCTCGGCATAATGCAGGCAGCACTAGAAGAAGCCCTTGAATATGCTAAACAGAGGGAAAGCATGGGTAAACCACTCATAGATCACCAAATGGTCCAGTATATGTTGTCAGAAATATCACGACTACTAGAGACCTCGAGACTACTGGTATACGAGGCTGCTAGAAAAGCCGACAGTAGAAGCCCTGACCTCCCCTTATACTCGAGCCTTGCCAAGCTACATACAGCTACCTCTGGTGTTGAAGCTGTAAGGCTCGCTATGCAAGTTCTTGGAGGTCTTGGTTATAGTAAGGAAAGCCGTGTTGAGAGGCTCTATAGAGATATTAAGATGATTGAAATCGGCGACGGAACCAATGAAGTACAG
>CAYROE010000015.1:8928-21371 GCA_964425855.1 uncultured Desulfurococcales archaeon
ATGGTAAAAGAAATAATGGGGGATCAGTAATTTAGACCTTGATCCTTTCCCTAACATGCTTTGATAGCCGGGAGAAATCCGCTAGGTCTTTGCCACTTATTTTTCCAGAGTCTAGTTTTACCGATTCCTTAACTATGTTCTTCAATGCTATTAGTCCTCTTAAAGGACTTGAGCCAACGTCATCAACTGTCCTATGCACTATGATATTACTGACACTATGCCTGTCTATCTTGACGACCATTAACTTGTCTCTATAATAGAATAGCTCAACGCCGCTACCCAATGCCATTGACGAAACCAGTTTATCAAGCATCTGGAGGCTCGGTCTTATCACTATACTTGTCGAACATCCTGGCTCAAACATTGATAAGCACTTTACTCCCTGCTCGTATTTTCTAGCTACGACTAGCTTCGCTCCTATCCCTGTGGTATAGAGCATGCTTAGGGCAGACGTTAATGGGTTATAAGGTCTGCATGAGACGGTTCCGTCTCCTGTGAGTTGCCATAATGCTTCGCCAAGGAGTCCGGCTTCTATCATGCTTCTTGATTTGCAAGGATATACGTGTCTGATCCCTTTTGAAAGCAGTCTTATACCGACAAGTATGCTGGGCCATCCCACACCTAATCTCTCAAAGTATGACCCAATGGTATATCCAAGCTTCATGTAGAGAAGGTCTTCTCCGTGTTCTTCTTTTAATTTGTTCGAGGTTTCTATGATGTATTTTGGTTTATCAAGGGTATCCATAAGAGATCTAACTATGCTTCGCAGAGCTGTTAGCTGGGTCTCAAGGACTGGATCTATGTTCGATGGGGGAAAGTAGATTGAGTCCTTATCTATATCGTCTTCACTTATCGTCTTTTCTTCTATAATCGAGTCTACTGCTAGAAGATACGTTATGGCTGTGAATATTCGTTCACAATCGCCTCTCACATATATAGACCCCGTAAGTTCTGCTAAGCGTTTACGACACTTCTTTTTAGGTTTGCTTCTACGAGAAGCTTGCAATATATAGCTAAATATCTTGTTATGTTTCTCCCTATTTTCCTCGAGCCAAGAATAGTACAGGTATGAGGGTAGCTCCTGAACATCATCAATGATAATCCTAGGAGGCCAGTCCTTTTTCGGATATTCTACAACTATTCTATCATTCTCTAAACCGATCCTAATGCTTGTTCCCTTTCCAGCTATTTGGAGTCCTGTAGGCAGGTATACGTTTATCCCATCACTGTTTGCTTCTGCAACAAAACCGTATTTTGCAAGGATTTTCAAGGCGTCATCCATAACTGCCACATCTAACCCCCGGGAACCGGTGGATGCCCAGTATTATACTACTGTATCCCCCTTCTATCAAGGTATAGTTCAGTGATACTATTATTTTGTTACGTCCACGACATGATCGTTATGGAGGATAGAGAAAACAATGACGCTCTACCTAGCAGGAGGCGGAATATCCGATGAAACAATAACTCTAGGCTTGAAATCGCTGATAGAAGATGCGGATAAAATATACGTCGAGACATATACAATTCCAGGCTCAGAATGGCTGTATGAATTTATAAAAGATCTTGCCCCTCAAAAAACTATTCTCGCACACAGATCCGATCTAGAAGATTCCATATATCAGATAATTGAAGAAGCTAGGTCAATGACGATACTCATAGTTGCTCCCGGTGATCCACTGATAGCTACAACGCATCGATCGATTATCCTCGAAGCCGACAAACACAATATAGAATACAGAATTCTCCCCGGAGTCTCAGGAGTATGCGCCGCGAAAACAATAACTGGTCTTGACTACTATAAGTTTGGGAGAACAATCACTATTCCAGGCCCGTGGCGTGGCGTTAAACCGTACAGTACCTATTATTATCTTGTATCAAACCTCTGCATAGGACTTCATACACTTCTACTCTTAGATATCGACGATAAGGGACGTCAGCTATCTCCTTGTCTAGCACTAAAACAGCTTAAAGATGTAGAGATAGAGTTATCTCATGAAGCAAGGTATGAACCAATCCTGGATAAACTACTCTATCTGGCCGTTTCGAGGGCTGGGTTAGTAAACTCACAAGTCAAAGGTGGAAAAGGAATTGAGAAAATTTGTAATAATGATCTCAAACCCCCCATAAGCATAATTGTTCCGGGAAAACTATCCTCTTATGAGAAAGAATACCTTGAGACAATCTACGAGATCCAAGTCGAAGAATCATCGAATATAGGAGAACGTGCTTATTGCAAAATCATGAATCTAATATCCGCAATCATATAACATACCAGATTAATCAATAATACTTATATAGACTGTTCCAATGGCCCCTTTCTTTAACAGTTCTATAATCCTCCTATCAATATCCTTAGCTGACTTATTGGCTTTAATCATAAGCGTCTTCCCGTCTTTATACGTGCTCTTCCTTACTATCATCCTTGTATCGTCCCTCAATGAGAGCCCCGGATCTCCTTTGCCAACGATCGCATCGCACATACCATCGACGCATATAACTAGTACCACGGTTTTTGATTTCCAGATCCCCTCTTTTATCCATGCAGGCAAGTCTGATACTGAAGCCTCCGCCCTTATTCCAATTATACAGTCTCCTTTAGGAGTCAAGTAATTCTCTTTTGTAAACTCTAATGTTGTCTTATGCGTTCCCTTCACATTTGGATGTCCATAAATTCTAAACTTAAACCATGCCAATGTCATATTCACCCATATTATTGTATACTTTGTGGTTCTATCCTAATCCTTATTATTAGATCCGAGTATATGATTGATCTCTTCTCTATAGTTAATTCTACTTCCTTATCTCTAAATCGAGGGAAAAGACATGCTTTGATGGACCATGATCTATAACACTCCTACACCCAAGTATCCTTATACTGCATACTCCAAGTTGCTCTAGTTCTTTTTCTACGTCTTCGCATTTCGTTGCTAGTCTATAATAGTGTATTATTGCTTGACGTCCTACGAGTCCGCATGCTATAGGGAGAAATTGTTTCGCCATTGTAGGATTATTCATTATTATTCTATCAAATCCCTCTCGTAGTACCCTATCGAGTATCATGGCATCGGCTTCCATTGGGATAATAGTGCCTAGTAATCGTTTCTTGTTTAATTCTATGTTTTTTATCATGAAGTTAACCGCATAAGGGTTGATATCGTTGCCTACTATAAGTGCCGAGGCTCTCGAAGCTATGTGTAATGGAAATACTCCTATACCAGCAAACATATCAAGTATTCTTTCTCCATTTCTGACTTGTTCTGCTACTCTCCTCCTCTCGCTGGAAAGCCTCTGATTATAGTACACTTTCTCTATATCCAGTTCGAACACGAGGCCATATTCTTTTACACGGGTTATGGTTTTCTTTTCACCTGCCAAGTGGACAAGGAGCGGTGTTCTATACTCCCCAATTGTTTCCTTTTTGAGATAGACTGAACGTATGTTCTTATTATTAGATATAAGCTCTATGGCTGCACGTTTGTATTCCTCTTCTGGTATCTTATGAGTGTAGCTGAAAACTGCTATGTCTCCTAGGACGCTGTAGGATTTAATCATGGTGGTGAGTCGCTTCACGCGTTGTCCTTTTCTTTCAAATCCAACGTGACATTCCTCGGCACGTACTCCTATAGATAATAGGGTTTTGAGTGCTTTATCGAGGCTTGTGACTGGTATATAGACCTTATCATTGTCTGAGGAGATCTTGTAGCTCTTGGATAAGAGCGAGTTTGCTGAAAGCATCTTTATAGATATATTTGCCTGTTTTTTTGGCACTGCAATACAATAGACTTCTCCCCGGTGCTTCATAATCCTCTTCCCTTACTACAGGCGTACTCAAGGTATTTGTCTAGGGAATTCACGAACTTAATATTCTCCTGGAGGATTATCGTTATAATTGGGGTCCTTTATATGGAGAGAATAGGTATTGTCATTAAACCAGATAGTAGTATAGCGTTGAGTATCGCACGTAGAGTCGTCAAGGTTCTTCTGGAGAATAGCATTATGCCATTGATAGAAGATGGGAGCTCCCGTAGCTATCCCACGTTATCAAATTATGGAACTTTTACACTAGATAATCCTCCTAAGAAAATCATTGTTATTGGAGGAGACGGGACACTGTTAAGAACCATAATGTTTCTGGGAGATCCAGACTCTATTATAATGACTGTTAGAGCCGGCAAACGGGGATTCCTCTTAGACGTAGAGCCGTATGAGGTCGAGGAAAGAGTAGTCGATTTTATACGGGACAATTATCGTTTAACGAGGTACTCAAGGCTAAAGGTAAAGGCTCCTGATAGACAAGAATACTGCGTTCTAAATGACGCAGTGTTTATTACGAAGATGGCGAAATTGGTGTCCCTCAGCATAAACATTAATGGAGAGCGTGCTATGAACCTGGACGGAGATGGCGTTATTGTATCAACTACCGCGGGCTCAACTGCTTACAGTCTGAGCGCCGGTGGACCTATAGTTGATCCTGGATTGGATGTGATAATTATTACGCCTCTTAACCCTGTCCAGCTCCACCTGAGGCCTTTGGTTATAAGATTTGATTCTAGGATAGAAGTGGATATCTCTCAGAGTAGCAACTCGCTCCATTTAGTACTAGACGGCCAGATCTCGCTTGACCTATTGCCTGGAGATATTGTCACTTTGGAGCATTGTCCTTATCCAGCGATAATAGCTAGGTTCAAGTGGTGGGAGAACTATTATGAGAAACTGTATTCGAGAATATACTCTTATCTTTAAACCTTATCTAAAGTCGATAGGTTTCATGCGGGGAAAAATAGAGTAGGTTAATTGGTTAGAGGGGCTTATACATTTCTATCTGTAGTGGTATGAAGCGTTTTCCTTTGTAGAATTTCTCTGCGATGACGTTGCCTGCAGGATATATTACTGTTATGAGTCCTGCTCCGTCGCTTGTTGCCTTCTCAACTGCTTTATCTAGTAATAGGGTTCCTATTCTCTTTCTCCTGTATTTTGGCAGGACATAGAATTCGGTTATAACGGCTTTTATCCTTGGCTTGTAGAATATTCTATCCATTAGGGTGTATACAATGAGCCCTGCTATCTCTCCTGTTGGTTCGTCTACTGCTACTATTACGCGCGTCTTCTCGTCACTAAATATTTTATCGACGTAATCCTTTACAACGATATCGAGGTCGTCCACTACTTTGTAGTGTGGGTCTAATTCTTCGTTTAGCATCTTAAGTCTGGCTATCAGATTGGCTACTTGTTCTTTTTCGGCTTCTCTTGCTTCTCTTACGATTATTCTCGAGGACATATCTTTACACCTCTCTTAGATATAGGCTCGTGTACGGCCTGAATTTACGGGATCTATAGAATCCTTCTGCTACAACGTTTGCTGATGGGAATTCAGCCGCGATATAATAGACGTTATTGCCTTTAAGCATATCTTGCAGTTTGTCAACAAGTTTTGTTGCTATACCCTGGCCTCTGAACTGGGGTATGACGTATAGCTCTTTTATGACTCCTATTCGTCCAGATGCCAGCATGGGTTTTTCAATGATCTCTGCATGTATGAATCCTACAATTCTGTCTTCAAACTGGGCAATCAGTGTATATCCTTGGCCGTTAGCATATGATTCGGCAATTTTTCTTGCTTTCTCACGTGCGTCTTCGACCATGCTCCATGCCGGGTCGAATTCCTCGTTGAATAAATAGAACCTGTATATGAGTCCAGAGAGCTGGTCTACGTCTTTCTCCTCTACCTTTCTTATGACTATTCCTGGCTCATACATTACCCACACACCTCTTATGGCTCATAATCATAAGGGGGCTTGGGGATTAATCCAGAGTCCCACATTAACTGGTATTTTTTCCTCGTTAATCCAATGATTTCTTTTGCTCTCTCATATTCTTCTTTGAACGTGGTGGTTCTTCTCGCTTTGCCTTCCTCTACTGCCTTTACTGCTACTGCGGCGGCAACTCTTGGATAGACATCCCATTCCTCCATTGTAGGTATAATGTAGTCTTCACGGAGGCCTTTGTCTCTAGCGTACTTGGCTAGCTCCTCTGCGGCTGCGATTGCCATAGTATCTGTTACAGTGGTTGCTCTTACGTCTAGTACGCCTCTGAAGACTCCTGGGAATACGAGACTATTGTTCACTTGGTTAGGGAAGTCGCTTCTACCTGTCGCTACAATTTTCGCTCCTGCCTCCTTGGCTTCCCACGGCCAGATCTCTGGGACAGGATTAGCTTCTGCGAACACGATAGCATCTTTAGCCATTTTAGAGACCCATTCTTTCTTTATAACGCCTGGTCCTGGCCTGCTAGCTGCGACGAGGGCATCTGCTCCCTCCATCGCTTTCTCAATGGGCGCGCCTGGTGGGAGTCCTCCTCCTTTCGTTTCGACCGCTACTTGGTACTTCCATGGATGGCTGAGCATGAGCTTATCTATATCGAATCTGTCAGGGTGCAAGACACCCTTGCTGTCTAGAACCACCATGTTTTCCGGTGGGACTCCATAGGCTTTGAGGAGTCTATATAGTGCGAGGTTTGCGGCTCCTGCTCCAAATATTACTATTCTGCTCTTCCTCATATCTTTCCCTACATAGATGAAGGCGTTTATCAATCCTGCCAGTGTCACCGCTGCGGTTCCTTGCTGGTCATCGTGCCATACAGGTATTTTCAGCCTCTTTCTCGCTTCTTCTAGTATATAAAAGCACTTTGGGCTTTCGATGTCTTCCAGGTTAATGCCTCCAAAAGTAGGCTCTATTAGCTCCAGGAGCTCTAGGAATTTCTCGGGATCTCTCGCCCTGTGTACTAGGGGGACCGCGTCTACTCCTCCAAGATACTTGAATATGAGTGACTTTCCTTCCATTACAGGATATGCTCCCTCAGGTCCGATCTTTCCCAGGCCTAGGACTCTTGTCCCATCGCTTACTACAGCGATGGTGTTCCATCTACTGGTTAGCTCAAAGCTTAAGTCGGGGTTTTCAGCAATTCTTCTACTTGGCTCTGCTACGCCTGGGGTGTACCATATTGCAAAGTCTTTGATTCTCCTAACTGGTACTTTGGGGATTGTTTCTATTTTTCCCCCATAGAATCTGTGGAGTTTGACGCTTAGATCATACCAGTCTACTTTTGGTTTTTCCTCAGTCAATATTCCTCGCCCTTTCTACGCAGATACTAGTCTCTTGTCGAATATTATTATAGACACTAGTCTTATTTATACAAAGAGTACCACATGTATTTACGCTTATAAGATAATAGAAAGATCAAGTCCTATTAATAACCCAGAATTAAATCATTAATTCAGGAGGGAAAAATCTATAGTATTAATTATTCGTTATTCTACTGTGATTCGACAAGTATGTTTCTAAACTTCTCTCTTAACGCCCTCTTGTTAATCTTACCTACACTTGTCATCGGTAGTTCTTCAACTACTATTACTTTATCTGGTAGCCACCACTTAGGTATCTCTCCTTTCTCGACATAGTTCTTCATTAGATAGTTATTGATCTCCTCCGTAGTGATCTTGTCTTCCCATCCAGGCTTGGGGACAATTATCGCTACTGGTCTCTCCTGCCACTTCGGATGATAAGCCGCTATAACTGCTACTTGGCCTACTCCCGGATGCCTGCTTATCGCGTCTTCTAGCCTGACACTGCTGATCCATTCTCCACCGCTCTTTATGACATCCTTGTCTCTATCTACTATTACTATGCTACCGTCTTCGAACCATACAGCGATATCTCCTGTATGGAACCACCCTCCCTTCCAAGCTGCCTCGGTCTTCTCCTTATTCATGTAGTATTCTGGCGTGACCCATGGTGCTCTAACTACTATTTCGCCCATTGTCTTTCCATCTTTTGGAACTGGTTTTCCTTCTGGATCAACTACTCTTAGATCAACAAGCGGTATAGGCCATCCCGTTCGTAACGCGTAATCGAAGTAGTTTTCTTCTGTTACGTCTAGGTACGCAGGAGGTGCTGCTAGTGTTAGTATTGGTGCAGTCTCTGTCATTCCATAGCCTACGAAGATCTTCATTCCCATCTTCCTTGCTAGCTCCGCTAGGCCCCTCGGGAGGGCGCTTCCACCGTTCACATAGAGAACATTGGATAGATCGTATTTCTGCGCGTCAGGGTGAGATAGTAACATGTATAGTATAGTTGGGACTCCTGCCATGAATGTTACCTTTTCCTCGTGTATGAGTCTGAGGATTACGCCCGCGTCTAGTTTTCCTGGATACACTTGTTTCATTCCGAGTAGCGTCGCAATATAAGGTAGACCCCATGAATAAACATGGAACATCGGTACTAGGTGGAGTATGACGTCCTCTGTCTTAACACTTATATGCCTGCTTATAGTCGAGAGATGAAGCGCTCCGCTCATGGCATGTAGGACTAACGCCTTGTGGCTATGATACGCTCCTTTTGGAAGCCCTGTCGTACCACTCGTGTAGCCCATAGCCGCTGGCTGATCCTCGCTTACCTCCGGCCATTCATATTTTGAACCATACATCTTTAGTAGATCCTCATAGTGGTAGGTCCTGATACCCTGGATCTTGTCCGGAACCGAGTCTGTGTCTACAACGACTATTGCTTCTAGACTCTTGATCTTTGGAGCAATCGCTTCTACTAGTGGTAGAAAGTCGCTGTTTGTTACAACCACCTTATCCTCTGCCTGGCTCATAACATATACTATTTCGGCTGGAGCCAACCGTATGTTGACAGGATGTAATACCGCTCCCATCATTGGCACCGAGAAGTAGAGCTCATAATGCCAATGCGTGTTCCAGTCTAGTGTTGCTACTCTATCTAGTTTGCCAATGCCTAGAGCCGCTAATGCACTTGCTATTTTCTCTACTCTATCTGCTGTCTGCGAGAACCTAAACCTTTCTATCCCTTTCTTTGTTCTTGACACTATTTCCATATTGTAGAAGAGTTCTTTTGCTCTATTGTATAATGAGTGAAGGGTTACCTCGTAGCCAGGTCTCTGAGGTATCTTCTCTGGAAGTCCCATTTTATTCACCCACTATTAGGACACTTTTGCATCATGTTATAGTAAGATCTACAAGTGTTTTTTATAACTTATAGGAGTTAGAATCATTATTATTAAGTTAAAATATAATAGGTAAAAATAAAGTTAATGAAGTTTTAAATCCACTAATTCAAGACTATTATTTTCTCATCAGTACTGCAGCGACACCTACTATTACTAGGATTAGTACTACTACTGCTATTAGTAGTCCTGTGTTTATACCGCCTTCCTCAGTTGTTTGTTCAGATGTAGTTGTCCCTTCGGTCGTCTGTTGGCCAGTAGTTGTAGTGGTTGTTTGCTCTGTTGTAGTCGTAGTAGCCGTCTGCTCACCAGTCGCAGTGGTAGTCGTCTGCTCCTGAACCGTAGTAGTCGTAGTCTCCTCGGTCGTTGTCGTAGTTGTAGTTTCTACCGATGGCTCAGGTCCTGATAATGCTAGAGTAAATGAGTGGCTTGTTGCATGCCCTGCATAGTCGACTGCTGTTATATTGATTGTTACGTTTGTCATATACTGGCTTACTACCGCAAAGGTCAATAGGTAAGTTGATCCCGAGTAGTGTTTCAGGTTATATTGTGCTACTTCGCCTCGTTCGGTCGTTACTGTACCATATACCTCATTGACTCCCCATCCTTCATCTGAGACATCGATGAATACTTTGATTGTCCTGTTAATTGCCGGTGCTCTAGGAAGTATTCTTTTTAGTTCTACTGTTGGTGGTGCTTGGTCTTCCAATGTGTAGAGAACGTATTTGAGATAGCTGTGGGCTGGTAGCGTCATGTTTAAGGCGATTGCTACTCTACTTACTTCAGGTAGGTATTGATATCCGAGCATTGATATGTTGGCTCCGCCGTCGCTTTCAAGTATTTGTAGGTGAACTGGGGCGTTTTCTGGCCATGGGAGAGTTATTACGAAGGAGTTGCTTATGTTGATTGGATCATACATGTTCTCGAGACTCATTACTATTCCTGTTGATCCTTGGTCTATTGTACCGAAGAAGTAGGTGTTTCCGAATTGATCATACCTCCAGTTCTCGGTGTATTCTGGTTTCGTTATTGGTATTGAGTTGTATACGTCGTATCTGCTCACGTTGCTATATCCGACGAACCACTGCCATGCGTACGGGTACGTTATCTCTCCTGTTCTAAGGTTGAGTTGATCAACTTGTAGGCCCTGGTAGTTTCCTGTTCCATGTGATAGGGTTGTTGTTGTCTGGAATAGGGTTGTTGTATTGGTTCTTGTCGAGTGATATGCTACGTATTGGTCTCTGTGTATGTGTCCTGCAAGAACTAATGTTACATTGTAGTCTTCGACAAGCCTGAGGAGCCATTTGGCTTCTGTTATATTTCCTCCCCAATAGTAGCTAATGATGCTACCCGACACGCTTCTCGGATCTCCTAGTAATGGCGAGTCACTTGTACTGTTTATATATACTTGGCCCTGATGGTAGAATACTGGATGGTGCATTAGCATTATTTTATAGGGGATGTCCGAGTTGTTTTCGAGTATTTGTTCAATCTTTACCATTGTTTCGTAGTACGGATGTCCGAGTTCTCCATCGGTATTTACGAGTATTACTAGGATTTTTCCTCCTATGACTCTATACGCTACCGTCTCTTCATAGTACTTGATGAAGTTGCTGTTAGGATAGTCGTGGTTTCCTGGCGACAAAAACATTGGTATATTATATGCGAATGAGTATCGATAGCTTAGACTGTTGACGTACTGTGTGCTTGCCTGTGTGTCTGCCTCGTCTCCCGTATTAAGTATCATGTTTACTCCCAGGAGGGACGAGAGAAGATAGCCTGTGAAACGCCTCTGTTGTCCTGTAGCCTCATCTGGGAACCCGGCTCCGAAGTGGACATCCGTCATGTGTATGAATCTTATAACGTCGCCTAGGCTTGTTAGAATCCATATTGAGCGTGGTAGTACAAGTTGTTCGCCGTTCGACAAGTTGAATACTAGATCATATAAGCCTCCCGTTGCATCTAAAGGCATTGTAATGTTTATCTCTGCTCCACTAGTCTCGTTTCCATATGATAGTATCGTATGGCTGATTGGCTTTCTTATAACTACGAGCTGGTTTTCCTGGAGGAATGCTCCTAAAAGGTAAGCGTCGGTTATGTTAAGAGTGTTCCCTTGGTCGTCGAGCAATGCTGTTTTCAATATAACAGTAAAGCTCTCTCCTGGGGCTAGTACTGCTGGAAGACCTGGGCCTAAGTTGAGGCCCGGATTAGGGAACGCAGCTGTGTTGATATTGGGTATTATAGGGTTGAACCCGGTGTCTTCTGCCGTTGCTGGAATTATCGATGCTTTATATGAAACTGCTCCAATTATTGGGGTTATAAATAGGAGTATGAGGAGGAGTGTTACTCCTTTGGTATAGGTTTTTTTCATGCCATCAACCCCGCTTAGAGATCTTCGGGTTGAAAATGTGCTTTGAATGGATTATAAGAATTAATATGATGATTACACGCCGATGTAAAATAAATTTAACATATAGTTTATTGTAATTGGTAAGGAAAAAGAGGGTTTTATTGTTACTTCCTTAATGCGAATGCTCCTGCTATGATTATGATTATGATTACTACTACTGCTATTAGTAGTCCTGTGTTTATACCGCCTTCCTCAGTTGTTTGTTCAGATGTAGTTGTCCCTTCGGTCGTCTGTTGGCCAGTAGTTGTAGTGGTTGTTTGCTCTGTTGTAGTCGTAGTAGCCGTCTGCTCACCAGTCGCAGTGGTAGTCGTCTGCTCCTGAACCGTAGTAGTCGTAGTCTCCTCGGTCGTTGTCGTAGTTGTAGTTTGGGTTGTGGTTGTGGTGGTTGTCTCGGTGGTTGTTGTCGTAGTCTCCATCGATGGCCAGATCTGGAGTATTAGTGTGTTGAACCAGGTTATCATGTTTGTCACGTATTGTGGCCCGTCAAGCTGTACTCCGTAGTATTCCCAGGCGAATCCTGGCTCGTAGTCTCCGTAGGGTGATTCTCCGCTTACTACTACTAGGCTGTGGACGTCTTCCCAGTATTCTGCGGCTAAGAATACGAATGTGTGGTTGCCTGAGCCTTGTCCGTAGAATAGTGGGTCGTATAGCATTGGAGCTGGTGGGTTGTTGTCTCCTATGTATGCTGTGTCGTAGGACCATAGTATTCTTATTAGTCCTGGGAATGTCTCGTTGGTTATGTCGTGGGGTGTTCCAGTGTCGTCTACCCATAGTATTGGTGCTGGGCCGTGGGCTAGTATTGGCTTGGTAATGTTCTGGCTTATTATTGATGTCTCTAGCTCGGGATAGTCATCTACTGCCATGTGAACGAGAACTCTGTAGAATCTCTCACAGTTGTGGTAGTCGTCGTAGAAGCTAGCATATTCTATTCTCAGTTTTGCTCCGATGTATTCGAGGAGGTCGTTAACGTATTCCTGTCTTTCTCCACCTTCATAATCGCTGTCTCCTG
>CAYROE010000016.1:0-20576 GCA_964425855.1 uncultured Desulfurococcales archaeon
GAGAAGAAGGGTTCCTGGATAATACCTGTATCACCAGACTATACTATTGAGGAGGGGGATGTTTTACTAGTTAAGTACTTCAAGCCTGAAGGAGAAGAAAGCGAGGAAAAAATAGAGAAAATACTGGAAGACCTAGGATTCGAGATATTGGAGGACTAGATCTATGCCACGTATCCCGCCCGAGCTCTGTGCACGGTGTAAAGGATACAAGAAGCTATGCGGGCTACCTAGATGTCCGATCCTAGAAATGTTCCAGTCTCAGGCGAGATCCGTACTAAGTATACGTGGACCCGAGGTCGAGGGATCGACCCCGCCCGGTCTCCTTGTAGGAGAACATGGATATCCGAGCCTCAATGTCTACTTCTATATACCGCCAAGCGTTATAGGAGAACAAGCACGCGTATACGATGACCCGCTTGGATGGAGCAGGGCTAGATATTCTCTTGCAAGAATACTGAGGCTGAGATCGAGCCTCATCGGGGCTAGAGTAAGAGTAAAGGCAAACGACCCCTACTCCCTATACTCCAGCGAACTCGGCATCGCAGCTCTATCAGAGAAACCCGTGTCGACCGAAGCCGTCCTCGAGAAGATGCCTGTCCCCCGGCTCAGGTTCACTGGGATAACAAAGCCCATAGGTCCTTCAGCTCCCGCGAAGAAGATACTGGTCCAGGAGAACCCGGTGATGAACCGGAAGCTTGAACGCCTTGTATGGGACGATGCTTATGCTTCCGACGCTGTATGGGAGGCCTATATATCTGGTGTGGACGTATACTCTATTCAGAGGGCGTTCTCGCTCGGTTTTCTAGGCCGATATAGGAACCGGCGCGTAGTGCCTACGAGATGGACTATAACGGCCGTCGACGAGATACTCAGCAAGCATCTCCAGCGGGCGCTACGTGATAAGCTCTCTATAGACCAGGTAGAAGTATACTTCCACGAGTATCTCGGCAATAGGTTCATAGTAGTACTTCTCCCCGGGGAAGGAAGCCTAGAGTGGATAGAGGTCTGGCATCCGAGAACTGTTTGGACAAAGACTTCGCCCAAGCCCATCATATACTATCTCTACGAGGACCCTCTAGGTAGAAAGACCATGGAGGACGGAGGCTACAGTGCATCGAAATTGGCAGTCCTAGAAGCCCTCTACAAGCGGGGAAGGAAGGCTGACTCCGTGATAATAAGAGAAATCCTCCCATCATACTATGCCCCTGTAGGAAACTGGCACATCCGCGAGACAACCCGTAAAGCCCTAGAAAAAGGTCCAGTAGGGGTCTTCTCATCTACGACTTCTGCTAAAGGCCTACTCGACAAGCTACTAGTTATAGAAGAGAAAAAGATTGTCTATGGAAAGTCTAGACTACTAGGATATTCTAGGAGGATGACTAGGCTAACCGAGTTTTTCGATATAGAAGAATAAGGATTACTATTGACGATGCACTTATACCTATTAGCACCTCATATTGTCCAATTATTCGAGTTGGATTATGTAGATTATCATTGTTTAGAACGCATCCACCAACAATAGGACATATCGTCCTTAGCGATACGTTAGGATGGCTCTCAGTATAAGTTAAGTTTTGTAGCTGAACTGAACTCATAATATCAGTTCCTGAAAGTGATAACGGGGTTATCGGTAGAGATACAAGTGTAGAGTTTACGCTTATTAGAGCTCCTATCCTACAACCATAGGGTTCTCTACCATAGGAGTCCAATAATACTGATAAGGTATCCATGCCTGTTGATTGTCCCCCTGCTCCCCCCATCACTATAACATAGCCGCTGGATAGTGGACTCACTGTATAAAACCAAGTATCCCTATCAATAAGCTTATAGCTGTATGACCACTTGAGGAAACCCGTATTGTTAGCTAAGAGGACAAGCGACGTGTTTACCCCATTCTTATAGTAGCCGACGACAAACACATTATCATTAATAATGCTAGCCCCATGTAGACTTATCTTGCTTGCCTCGGGATAATTGATTAGCAGAGCCCACTGCCCTGTTAGGGATAAGTCTAGTTTTCCTAATACGCCAACACTCTTTCCTAAGCTAGAATTATAGACCCGACCTACAAAATATATGCCGTCCTCGTATAGTATTATATCGTTGATAATATCGCTTGAAGAATAACCTATAGTTACAGCCTGTTTAACCGATAAATCTGTATAATTAAGAACAGCTATCCATGGAAGATCATAGTACCTGTATCCTGCTATAACTAGGAGACTATTATTCATAGTCTGTGTCCAAGCCACGTTATTCCGTAAGGGATACGAATAGCTGGATAATATTGTAAGATTATCGTCCGCTTTAGTTACCCATATATATGACTGGTAAGAGGTCGTAACATAGGTTCCAGTCAAAACTAGTGATCCGTCAGGGCCATAGTCAACTTGCGTTAAATAATAATATAATATCCCTGTAGGTGCAGGACTCAGAGAATATGCTCCTACTACTGTCCCATTAGAATCGACAACTATTATTATGCTTCTCCAGTTACTATCTGCACCAACGGCAACCGTATAATTTTTACCTGGTATATATGCCAAATCATAAACAACTAGTGGATCAGCGAGCTCTACTAATGTGCTAGATACTACGTCTCCCGCCGCGTTGATCTTCATCCAGAGATATGCCCCATTGTACCAGTTAGAGTATGATACTCCGAAAGACTGAGTAGTTATGCCCCATATCATGGCTCCATTGTCTAGAACTATACCATTGTACATGTTGTCGTTTCCATCTCCTTCGAATACTAAGTTCGACCATGTAGGTGTTGTGGCGAACGTTATTAATGATTGATATATAATAATAAATATTAATAATATTGTTATATTTATTATATTTATTCTCATTATACATTCACCACATATCAAAATAAACGATAGTTAATCATACAATTATAAATTGTACAGGTGTTAACCGGGGGGTTAACACACACAATTACAATAATAACGCAATAATACCAAGATTCCCTACGTATCACTAAAACAGCCCAAAATATTATACTGGGTATAAGGAATGGTAGATGACATTATCAACCATATACGAGAACAGTTGAAGAGACAACGAGGCAACACAAGAGGAGGCCCCAGGAGCAAACTAGTTGACGCAATAATGGTACTCCTACTAAGCAAGCCCATGAGGAGTGCTGAGATAGCAGGGATACTAGGATTAGACAGTAGATATGTAGCCAGCTACCTCTCCTACTGGAAAACACGAGGATACGTCGAATACAATAGTGGATTCTGGTTCCTGACCGAGAAAGGAGAAGAATATGCCCAGGAGGTCGCGGAGAGAGCCTCCGACGAGAAATTTGACAGATTAGCCCTTCTAGCTCAACGTATCCTTGCAAACGAATCTATTAATCCAACAAGAAAACACAAAAGAAAAACCATCAGTACAGTGGAGGAAAAAGATTTCTTGTCGTTTATTGCAGCTTTAAAACGTAAACCAGAAAATAAATTACAAGAAAGGGCCCAGACAGCAGCTTGCGTCATAGACGTGCTCAAGAATGAACTGGACGATGACGAACTCGAATTATTCACTGCACTGCTATCACACTATACGAAATGGGGTAACACATACATGTACCTGGATCAAATAGCTGATCTCCTGAAGGCAGACTACAAGTGGCTCCTCAGGACGGCTAGGAGTCTTCAGACAAAGAACCTGATATACATCTATACGGATCCCAAGCTAGGCATGAGGATAGGATTATCCAAGCAGGCCAAGGAGCTCTTAGAAGAATGCAGTTTCTAGGATCCTTCAAGTCAAGGATAAAACTATTGCTCTCAAATGCTCTAAACTTTACTATAATTATTACTACTACTATTGACCCGTATTATTGACTTTATGAACTCGGTTATTCTATTCTTTTGATCGCTCTTAGTATTACTGTTTGTATAATGATAAAGATAATACCGATACCCAATATCCGTGAGACGGCAAGAAAACCAAGTCTTGCCATGTTGTAGTAATTATTGATAGAAAGTGTTAACCGGGGAGTTAACATAATAACATAAGAAACCTAGCTACACAATCTAAGAATCAAGTTTATCGCAGAGTCTATTAGGGGGATCTGGCATTCGAGAGGAGCATAGATGTTAACCCCCCGGTTAACACTAGTACTCTTCAACAACACCACAATATCCTCCGGAACACCCGGATACCGAATCTCCCCGTCAATATATCCTCCGATAACGGATCGTGTACATCCGGCGGCGACCAAGTAGTCCCTTAACAGGTATACTTGGGTAAGATTCCTAGGAGGCTCAACACATGCAATTACGAGCCGGAGACTCCTCGTATCAAATATGGGTATCTCAACCTCTTCTATGCTTATAGTGTCCTCTAACGCGGAGAGTATATTCTCTCCCTTCCCCGTGAGAATATGCCCTCTCCCATTCCTCTCTACTAGTCCCGTCTTCTCGAGCTCCGAGAGAAGAGTCTTGATAGACGCCTCCCCTAGACTCAGTAGCCGGGTGAGCCTGGGTCTTCCAAGAGGCCCCTGTGCCCTGAGGAGTTTGAGTAGTATGACTACATGGCCTGGCTTATAGGATTTGAGTCCTCCCCTCCTAGGAGTACTAATCTTCTCTATCAGCGATGCGGCCTCGCAGACCTCTGCGGGGCATGACATCCCATGCGCCCTCCTCGGGAAACACATCGTTATCTATCATGAATACGGCTAGATCCTGGGGAGTGATCTCTTTTTCTCTCAATATTATTTTCTTTATTTGTTCCCAGTCCTTCTTAGCCCTTATGCCGAAGTCTTCCCAGAGCCATTCCACGACCTCGTCAAGGTCTATGTTGTTGGCGGAGATTTGGCTCAGTAAGGCTTCTTTTATAGCCCTATTCTCCCTGTTCCTCTGCCTATACATTCCATTAATACACCGTGGAGGGTATAGTTGTATTCAAGGTAAAATAACCCGTCTACTATGCCATAGTATACGGTGAAACCTACATGACCCTGTATAATTTGAAGGGAAGAAGCCTGACCTGCTTAACTGAGTATTCGCCCGACGAGATAAGAGCCATTATAGAGACAGGCCTGGATCTTAAGAGAAGATATTATGCAGGGGAGAAAGTTATTCCTGTACTCGAAGGTAGATCTATTGCGATGATATTCGAGAAGCCCAGCACACGTACACGAGTAAGCTTCGAGGTAGCAGCAACTCAGCTGGGTGCGCGTGCTCTTTATCTTAACTGGAGGGATCTCCAGCTAGGGCGCGGCGAGACCATCGCGGATACTGCGAGGGTCCTTTCTAGATATGTGGACGGCATAGTTGCACGTGTAAAGGAGCACTCTAAGATAGAAGAACTCGCTAGATACGCGGATGTCCCTGTCATTAATGCCTTGAGCGACCTAAGCCATCCATGCCAGGCTCTCGGAGACTATATGACTATCTTCGAGAAGCTCGGTATGTTGAAGGGAGTAACACTAGTATTTGTCGGTGATGGAAGCGACAATGTATTGCACAGCCTACTCATTGCGGGAGCCAAGCTAGGAGTCAACATAAGGATTGCCTCGCCTCCACAGCTAAGGCCGGACGAGAAGATACTTGCTAGTGCTAGGCAGGCGGCGGCCGAGTCGGGTGCATCAATAGAATTCTACGAGGATCCCTACGAGGCGGTTAAAGGAGCCGACGTAATATATACCGATGTATGGGTGAGCATGGGCCAGGAAGAGCAGAGAGAAACCAAGATAAGGCTCCTAAGACCATACCAGGTGAACGAGAAACTCATGGAGCACGCCGAGAGCAAGACTGTATTCATGCATTGTCTACCCGCCCATAGGGGAGAAGAAGTCACAGACGAGGTTATCGACGGGGAAAGGAGCCTGGTATGGGATCAGGCAGAAAACAGGCTCCACATCCAAAAAGCGATACTGGCCCTGCTCCTACGCTAGATCTAGTGTTTCCTCTAGCTCTTCCCTAGTAATGTATCCCTCCCTATACACGACTGGCTTCTCTCCAGTAGTATCTACTACCGTGCTAGGGGTCCGTCTATAGGTGGGGCCCGAGTCGATGTAGAGATCCACAAGCTCCCCTAGCTGTGAGACAGACTCATAGACCGTTACAGGCGACTCCCTGCCCGATTTATTAGCACTGGTACCAACAATTACTCCTCCGAGTTCCTTTGCGAGGATCCTTGTAAGCGGGCAATCAGGGAGTCTTACACCGATCTTGTCCCATCTAGACAGATGGCCCGGCAACGAGTCCCTTGCTCTAGCTACGAGCGTCAACGGCCCAGGCCAATATCTGAGAGCTAAGCGCCAGAAGAGGAGGGAGGGCTCTATGATCTTGAGTGCGTGATGGGATTCCCCCAGCAGTAGGGGCAGAGGCTTGTCACGTGGCCTCTCCTTTATTGTGTAGACCTGATCGAGCGCTGAGACGTTGAAGGGATCGGCGAGTAGGCCGTATAAGGTGTCTGTAGCAGCTACTACCACGCCCCCGTTCCGGAGGACTCTCACTGCTTCTTCTATAACTTTTCTGTCTGGGCAGTGGCATTCTGTCTCGAGTATTCTTACCATATGAGTGTTCCCTCCAAGCCGTATATTGTTATATTATTGGGCTAAGACAATATAAGTTCGCCTAGACACTGGAAGGAATAACGGGTTAAAGAGAATGGCAAGGACAACGGTGGACATAGAGAAGCTACAGATATCGAAGCGACAGCTGAAGAGTATACTGAGGGAGCTCAAACAGTGGAGTGCACCCGCCACAGTGTTACTGAGCCTCTATATACCGCCTGGTAGACCCATAAGTGATGTTATGAGTCTTCTCAGGCAAGAGTACTCGATAACCGACAACATAAAGTTGAAGAAAACCAGGCAGGCGGTTAAAAGGGCGCTTGCCGCTGCCATGGACAGGCTCCAGATGATACCTAAGGTTCCACCGAACGGACTAGTACTATTCTGTGGAGAGAACATGGATACGGGCGACTTCATATGCTATGTGTTCAGCCCGCCGGAGAAGGTCCCAGTATTCTACTATAGGACCGATAAGAGGTTTATCACGGACTTCCTGGACGAGATGGTTGAGGCAGAGGACGTAATAGGTATATTGATCGTAGAGAGAGATCAGGGAACAATAGGTATATTGAAGGGTACTAGGCTAGAGGTTCTCGAAGAGATAAGCGACTATATACCGGGCAAACACAAGATGGGTGGACAGAGCCAGAGGAGATTCGACCGAATAATAGAACAGATGGTCGACAACTTCTTCAAGAGATTTGCAGAGCACGCCGGGAGACAGCTCCTACCATACCTTGAGAAAGGCAAGCTGAAAGGAATAATCGTTGCTGGCCCGGGTCTTGCAAAGAACGACTTTATAAAGGGCAAGTATCTCGACTATAGACTACAACAACTCGTCTCAAGGGATCTCGTCGATGTAGCATACCAGGGCGATCAAGGCTTGAAAGAAGTCGTAATGAAGGCCTCTAGCATAGTTCAGGTGCAGAAGTATAGAGACGCTATAAATGCACTCGAGGAATTCAAGAAGCATCTCGCAAAAGACACTGGAATGGTCGTCTACGGAGATAAAGAAGTCGAGGAGGCAGTCAATATGGGGATGGTTAAGACAATACTAGTCCACGAGGATAGAGAAGACGTCGACGTGTGGAAGGAGAAGGGAAAGCTAAGCGGTGCCGAGGTAATAGTCGTTCCGAGCAGTCTGCCGGAGGCCGAGTGGTTCAAGAACACGTTCGCGGGCCTCGCCGGGATCCTGAGATATAAGATAAGAAGATAGCTAGTCAGAGGCTAGCGACTTTCTAAGCCTCTCGATGGCCCCGATTTCTAGAAGGAACTCTGCTGTTGATGAAGTAACGGTCTCTATCCATCTCGGATCTCCTTTTGCCATGAGCATCCTTATGCGTTCTCCTCTCCATTCATCCCTGTTAAATATGGGGGGTTGGACCACTCCTATTCCCGCATCCTCGAATATCTTTGATATCACTGGGTTCCTTGTCATTATAACGTCTACCCGGGGCACATATGATAACACGTAGTAGACGCTCCCTATGCTCGTCTCGAGAGTCCTGATAGTTGCAGTGATGAATCTCTCGAGGGGGAGGCCCTCGTCTCTTAGTGAGAGCCTTATCATCTCTATACGTTCTCCAGCAGTGAAAGGATTCCTAGGAGTATAGTTCTCTGAAGCCATACCGACTAAGAAGACTATCTCGTCGTATCCCTGGTCTAGCGCCCATTTCACTATTGCAAGATGCCCTTTATGGAAGGGCTGGAATCGTCCGAAGATTAATGCTCTTCTTGGCCTGTGCTTCACTACTCCTATCACCTATGGCCTCCAATTATTATTGTTCTAGAATCCAAGCGGGGTCTTCTGGAGGTGCTTGGTTCTTCCGGGCTCTTTGATTGTTCGAGACAACTATATAATGTTAAGGGCATCTGTCTAGGCGACTAATATTATCTTGTTAAACCTTATAGGCTCTATTTAACTAGTATCAAGGGTGGTGGATAGGTCATGGAAAACGAGCACGAGTTAGCAGAGAGAGAACATATAACTAAGAACCTCAAGGTCGTATACGAGGATCCCGAGATAGTTGTTTACACGGCCCCTACAGAGGAAGAACTTAAAGAAATACTGCTTGATCTCCTACACAAGAATGAGAAGATGAACATTAGACAGCTACACAGCTACTTGTCAGGGCTTGCAAGCGAGGACAAGATCAGGTACGCTCTAGGACGATTGATGAAGGAGAACCTCGTAGCAGTCGATAGGGAAGGATATTATTATCTAGCAGGACTTTATGGTCCAGAAGAAGATATTTATGAAGAGCCCGAAGACTACCCCTTGATATAAGGGGGTTCTATCTTTATCCTAATCTTGCCATTAGCTAGATACCGAGAAAAACCAGTAGGTTACATTTTGCTATACTTCATATAAAGTAGGCCTGGTTTACAACATCTTGGAAATCGCTAGGCAGTATCTTTTTCCTCGACTTGTAGTAGTCGTAGACTTTCTCCAAGAACTTTGTGAAGACGGGGCATCCGTCGAATTTACCGTCTCTATCGCACCTACCGGTTCGCCCTTCTACGGTTACCATAAGTAGGCACTGGCCCGTTTTCTTATCATAGTATGGGCATAGCTTATGGTATCTCTTGGCGCTCTTTACCATTTTCTCGATCCATTTCTTCTTGAACGCGTCCTGTCCCTCTGGAGCTTGATCCGCCATTTTAATTCACCTCCTTTTTAGGAATGTTAATTATGCGTCGCACTAGAGACTAGCCTCTCCTAATGATTTAGAGAGTATCTAGTAACCTTAAAAATTTAGTAATTATCGGGTAATCTTCTAGGAAACGAATAATATAATGCTTAGAACTATATCAATCCCCCACCTCTTTCTATCTAGTTTGATGATTTTGCTACCGTCAAGCGGTGGCACAGGTATAAGGTTGAAGAGAGCCATCCACGCGTTAACGCTCATGATTCCTAGGAAGAAGGGGTTTCCCGAAATATGATATGTTAGAAGTGATAACAATCCTATAGCTATGTTTGATTCGGGACCAGCCGCTACAGAGTTTAACATGGCTTTTTCTACGTTAGGAGTATAACGGTATACTAGGGTTTTAACGTACCCGGGAGCCAGTATGACTATGCCCGGAAGGAATCCTGTTAGAAAAGTTATCAATAGACCAGGAGTATATGCTATGAATTCTGTCTTGAAACCATATTTTGCTCCGACAAACCTGTGGGCTGCCTCGTGTACTATGAAGCCGATTAGGATTCCTATGAATATACTGCTAGTATAGAATTCGGGGTTTACTATATTGGTTATTTTTCCGAGTGAAACGGTTATAGCGGCTATTCCTAGGATCCATGAGACGGGTTCTCTTATTTCCTTGCCGGTATACATTATTATTGGCACCTTGGAAAAGAGTTAGAGATCTAGTGTATAACTTTTTATGTTAAAATATTTTTATAATAAGATAAAACTCTTAAAGAAATAAAATATTATTTATAATTGATACTTTAATATTAGACTGGAAACGTGATTATCCCCTTATATCTGTAAGAGTTGGAAACTAATCAGCGGGGGAGGGGGCATGCTGGCCGATCCACTGGGCGATGCATTACTGAGCGATCTAAGAAGAACTATAGAGAAGCTAGAGAAGCTACGTGACAAAGCTAGCGAGATCAACAATTACTATCTGCTAGAGGCAGTTGATAGTTGGAGACCTGTCATGTATAATATCTACAGTAGAATGAATACACTTGTAGAGGATCTCTACAGGAATCCATACGCAGCTGAGTTCTCGGCTTGTGGACTTATGAATGAAATAGATTCCGCGATACAGAGATATCATTCGAACAGATACTCGTATCTCTCTGGATACCTAACAAGATTACTTCTCAGAATACGGGAATATGCTAGGCAGCTATGCGAGGAAAATTCTATATAATACAATTACAGACTTGACGTCTGAAGACTAGTCTACAACAGAATAATGCTTCCTTCTAAAACGTAGTTGTATTCTTGAATTTGCTATTATTAACAAATAAGTTATTTAATTATATCATTGAGGTAGAAATTAGCCATATCTTTATGTACTTCTAGAGATATTCTATTATAATATAATGGGGTGGTATAAAGTGACGATAGAGAACACCTTCGAGGTAGACTTCACCAAGATCCCCATAAAACCCATGGGTGCCAAAGAAGTAAGAGAGCTCGAAATAGCACTTATCATAGGAACACTATTCCGACAGGACATACTAAAGGAAGTACTCGATCCAAAAGAATTCACGACATGGGTAGATAGCCTAGCAGTAGCGGCCGGAGCCCTAGCTAGGGACAAGGCAGGATATCCCATATCAAAGATCGCCGAGGAACTAGGCAGGACAGAAGCTACGATAAGAAACCATCTCCAGGGCAAGACAAAAGCCGGAAAACTAGTGCTCGAGACATATGACATGCTGAAGAGAGGAAAGCTACAGCTAGCCATACCAGTAGCAGGATGCGATACAAAGGAGCTAGAAGAACTACGTGCCAAGCTATCAAAGGTAAAGGAGACTCTAGAGAAACTATTAGAGGAGCTTAAGTAGCTCTAAGGCTCCCTCCCTATATTTTTACTCTACCCACATTATCCTCCTGGTGGTGAGAAAATACATTGAAGAAGCCAATGTATACAGCGATACACGCAATATACCATAGGCCATCCTCGGGATGCGAGTTCTTCGAATACGAGGAGGCAGAAGGATACTACTTGGCAAAATGCAAGGTTCTGGGAAGATACCTTACAAAGGACGCGGCTATAAAATGTGAGAACTATTGGCGTACTTGTCCCTATAGGAAAATAGGCCTCCAAATGATGGAGGTTGAGGAGACTACATCCTGAGTCTCCTTATTGAGACTCCGAGTTCTTTTGTTTTTTCGCGTACCTCACCCGTTAGTTTGGGGCCGGCTCCATAGAGGACTAGTAGTGGTTTGCCTTCTAACTCTTTTGCAGCGGATGCGAGGCCGTCCAATACTTCTAAGGGGACATTGCTTGATTTCTCGTATACTTTTACAACGAGTTTCTCTCCCTTCTTAGAAGCAATAAAGTTATACTTGGCTCCTGGATTAACATCTATATTCTCGCTTATCTTGTAGCCTGCAGTCCTATAGCTGGCAGCTACTTTTCCAACGTACCCGTATTTAGATGCAAGTTTCTTTGCCTCGAATGCTTCTCGTGCTGTGGCCATTTCTATCTGCACCCTCTTGAGACTGGTGTCTGTTCCTATTTTATAAAGGTTATAAAATAACGATGGACGACTGTTCAGGGATATATTATTGTACCGCTCTCTAGCCTGTATACGCGTGCAGCTTCCTCTAGGGCTCCTATGACAGCAGTATTTCCTGTATGCTCTACGTACTCGATTATTGCTTTTACCTTGGGACCCATGCTTCCCGGCGGGAAGAGTCCGTTCTCATAAAGCTCTTTGAGCTCGTCTTTGCTTATTTCTCTCAGCCATCTCTGCGTGGGTTTGCCATAGTCAATAGCTATGCCGGGAACGTCTGTTAGGATAACGAATCTATCGGCGTTGATTAGTCTGGCCAAGAGACTCGAGGCGAGATCCTTGTCTATAACGGCCTCTACAGGTGTTAGATCCCTGTCGACCGGGATTCCTCCTCCTCCCACGGCAACCGTTATAACGCCGTTTAATGCTAGGCTCCTGATAATGTTCTTCTCAACAATATCGATGGGTCGAGGACTAGGTACAACTCTTCTCCATCCTCCTCGGGGATCAGGACGCATTATCCAGCCCTTTTCTCCTGATAATCTTTCTGCTTCTTCGCGACTATAGTATGATCCTACGAATTTCGTTGGGTTCGCGAATGCAGGATCATTCCTATCAATCACGACCCTAGTAATTATACTAACTACGTCTCTTCTAACGCCGAGTCTGGCTAAGTATTTAGAAAGAGAATGTTGTAGTAGGTATCCTATCCATCCCTGCGTCATTGCAACCGCAATATCAAGAGACTGTCTCGGCTTCGAGGCGGGGAGGGATTCGAACGCTTCGAGTAGGTATCCGACTTGTGGACCGTTTCCATGGGTAATCACGAGGTTAGTCTCTTCTCTAGCTATTTCAGCTAGCTGTTCAGCGGCTTGGGAGACATTTCGCCATTGCTCTTCTGGGTCTCCGGAGTCTTTCTTTCTTAGGAGAGCGTTTCCGCCTAAAGCAATTACTACAAGCATCGCGTCTTACCCACCAGGCAATTCCAGTCGAAACAATATGATAGTATTCTAGGTGTTCTAGAATATCTCTGGGAAAGAGGGTTAGAAGTGAAGCTTGTTCTTTGCACGGTCTAGGAACGTGTTTATCATGTCGGGTATCGTGGGGCCCTCGATTATCTTTATATCATATTTTACTTGGACTATTGGCTTGTTTACTTTTACTAGGCGCTCTAATTTTATCGGTGTACCCGCTACTATTACGTCTGCTGGGACAGCGTTGAGTGTTTCTTCTAGATCTTTTATTTGTTGGGAACTGTAGCCTGTGCTGGGTACAACGTTCTTCATGTGGGGGTATTCCTGGAACATTTTTGCGATTATTCCTTTAGCGTAGGGTCGTGGATCTACTATTTCAGCACCATACTTTTGTGCTGCAACGTAACCTGCCCCGTAGGGCGCGCCTCCGTGTGTTACTGTCGGAGAGTCTTCTACTACTACTGCCCTCTTTCCTTCAAGTAGCTCGGGTTTGTCTACTACTACTTCGCTTACAGCGAGGCTGATCTCGGCTCTTGGATTAACTCGCTTAACGTTCTTCTTTATTGTTTCTACCGCGTCTTTCCCTACCTGATCGATCTTGTTGATTATGACTACGTCGGCGAGCCTCGTGTTGACCTCGCCGGGGAAGCTACCGACTTCATGGCCGGGCCTCATAGCGTCTGCTACTACAATCATGTAGTCGGGAACATAGAAGGGCCAGTCGTTGTTTCCACCATCCCAGAGTATGATGTCGGCTTCGGATTCCGCCCGTCTAAGTATCTCTCCGTAGTCTATTCCAGCATATACTATTAGGCCCATATCTAGATAATGCTCGTATTCTTCTCGTTCCTCAATAGTAACATTGTATTTGTCTAGGTCCTCGTAGGTCTCGAACCTCTGCACCGCCATTTTAACTAGGTCTCCATACGCCATTGGGTGGCGGACTGGGACAACTTTCAATCCTCTCTTAGTCAGCTCTCTCACCACAGCTCTCGAAACGCTACTCTTTCCTGCACCAGTCCTAACAGCTGTTACCGCTATCACAGGTTTAGCGCTCTCCAGCATCGTATCTCTTGGTCCTAGGATCTTGAAGGTAGCTCCTGAAGAGAGCACAGCACTGAGCTTGTTTCCGAGATCAGTGTAGAGGAGGTCGCTGTATGCTAGGACTATCTCGTCTACTCCTTCTCTAGAAGCTACTGTGACGAGGTCTTCTTCAGGGATTATCGGTATTCCAGAGGGATATAATTTACCTGCTAGCTCAGGTGGATAGCGTCGTCCCTCTATGCCAGGGATCTGAGTAGCAGTAAACGCGATTACACGGTAGTCAGGATTGTCCCTATAGAAAACGTTAAAGTTGTGGAAGTCACGTCCTCCAGCCCCCATAATGATAACTTTCTTTGGCCGTGCCATAGAGAACACCATATTTTCTTCGCCGTAATTACAGGAATAAATAATAAGATATTATGTTCGGATATGTGACCAAAGTGGGCGTGAGGAAGAGGTCTAAGAAGTTCTACTTTGTGATTCCTAAGAAACTATAAAAATAGAAACTATAAAAATGAAGGAATAAAACAATAAGATCCTTATATTGTTCAAGACTAGTAATACTACATACATGGACGAGTATTGGGAGGGGCTAGCGCTTGGCAAAAAAGAACAATAAGAAAGGTCCTATATCCGGAGAATATGGTAACTTTACGGGTAAGGTTGTAGAATTTGTTACGCGGTTCTCCGCTCCTATAACAATTCTATTATTAACAATTATACTGGCTTTAGGCGTCTACATAAGAATAATTCCGGCGTTGAAATATGGTATAGAGCTAGACGCAAACGACCCCTGGATAGTGTATTGGGAAGCAAAATACTTCGTAGAGAATGGGCTCACGTCCCTGGAAGGATTAACCAATGTAAAAGACTTCTGGTGGCCTGTGGGCAGAGACTTTCTCCACACGGAGTACGTTGGCATGGCTTGGTTAGCGGCAGTCACGTATCCTATAGGAGAAGCCTTCGGCCTAACACTCAAAGAATGGGTTGCGCTTTTCCCGGTATTTGCAGGGGCTGCGACTATTATACTGTTATTTGTTACAGTATATGAGGTAACAAGATCAAGGCTCGGAGCACTTGGCGCCGCTGCATTCTTTGCGTTAATGCCGGGAGCAATTGTCAGAACAACGGTTGGATTCGTGGAGAAGATAGGCTTCTCCATACCTTTCATAACAGCGCATTACCTAATGTTATACAAGACAGTAAAAGCCTCTGTAGAAGGCGACATGAAAAGAACAGCCATATATGGAGTAATCGCGGGCGTACTAGGAGGATCAATTGGATGGCTCTGGGGAGGATATCACTACGTGGTAGTATCCCTTGCACTGATAATAGTCCTAGATCCATTGGTATTCGGCAAACCCTCTTTTGAGAGGTTTAGAGCATATCTAATAACTGCCATACCATTTATGCTGATGCTTGTCTCAGCTCCAAGAATCAAGTATTCGTACTTCATAACAAATGTTGGAGCGGGTGTCACAGGATCAATTATACTCTACTACTTAGAACTTATGGCGTCAAGATCGAAGAAGATAACAATCTATCTGGAGAACGGCATAGACAGGAGAATACATGCATGGATTATAGTAGTAGTTATAGCAATAGGGTTCTTCGCACTCTACAGCGGCCTCATAAACCTAAACAATCCTAGGATTCTCCAGTCAATAGGTATACGAAATATAAGCCCGCTACAGGAAAGCGTTCAAGAGAACCAGCCTTCACCATTACAAGCTATACTACGTCAATATGGTGTTCCTCTACTAATTGGTCTAGCTGGTCTTGGAGCATACATGTCTTCCAAACTAGTAACAAGAACAAGGTATACGGTAAGCGACGTGTTTAAACTATTCTTCTATATATTTATGATAATCGCGGTATTATTAAACAAACAACTCTCCTACTATACTCAGATATCTACATTTTATGTAATCCTAGCGGCCGGTATCGGAATCGCGGACTTAACATCGGGGAGCATAAGTTTACAACATACATTGAAGCCTAAGTCAAAGAAGAAAATAAAGAAAGGTCAAGTCTCTGATCCTCTAAGGCTCCTAATATCGATATTTATCATAGTAATAATATTATTCAGCGGAATATATTTCGGAAAAATAGCATATACTCAGAACAGTTACCGAGCACCACAAATACTTACATCAGGTCTAGGAGCATTAACCGTGAATACGCAAGACGGCACCGAAACAGTTGTTCCTCTAAACAATGCATGGCTAAACGCGCTCGATTGGATAAAGAACAATACTAGCAAGGACGCGCTAATAGTAAGCTGGTGGGACTATGGCTTCTGGATAACTGTTAATACTGGACGTAGAACAGTTGCCGATGGAGCGACATGGAACGAGACACAGATAAGATATCTAGCAGAGCTCCTAACAGGAGAAGAAGGAACAGCTTCATATATTCTAAGGAACATATTCAAAGCAGAGCCAGGAAACACGTACATAGTGTTCTACGAGGTATTCAATGGTATCTACGATATGGCGAACAACGTGACAATACTTTACCCAATGCTAGGTTCAGCAAGACAGCCACAGAACCCCGGAGAATACGGCATAATAGTTCACGGAGTAGCAGACTTTGGAAAGTCGGTACAAATGCTAAAGATCTCGTACAGGATACCACCATTTAGTCCTACAGCACCATTCTTCACGACCTATTCAAGCGAATACGTAGACAATTATGGATACAGGTACCTTCACTTCCCCGGTTTCATAGGAGAACCACAACAAAACGTCACAACTGTACTCAACGCTCTTCTCTACAAGCTAGCGCTTAACGGAATACTACAACTAAAGAACCACGCGATATTCGACTCATCACAATGTGCTTCACTAATAGAGAACAGCACACTAACCTTACCATACGTTGTGGCCAGCCTTTCAGGAGGAGGGCAGCTAAGCCAGCAACCAGTAATTCCACCGCCCACAAAATACTTCAAGCCAGCTGCAATATCAGTAGCCTGTCCAGTCGTTAATCAGAATCCAACAACGCAGTCCGTATCGTTCACAGCAGTAATAGTCTACATATATCAATGGACAGGCTAACTCTAGAGAATCGTAGGTCAATAGTACTATTTGCTCTCTCCAAGTCACCCTTCGCATAGGTCTTTCCCTATTCCCGGGGGTTTATACTAATTAACTCATAACAAGGATAACTATATCCAAATGGTGTATCCCCGGGGGAACAGGATAGAATTGCCAGTTGTAAGGAAACATAGAGACTTACGAAAAGCAACAGTAGATGCCCTAACTCTCTCAAAGATAGCACTCCACGAAGTAAAAAAGGCAAGAGTAAAACTCAAAGCATTAGGCCAGACAAGCCTAGACGAGTATCTCACCGCCTTAGAGCTGGTACTTGAGCGGGTAGTTCTAAGACTAACGACGATAACCGCTACTGGGATCGCTACTAGAGAGCTAATAGCTCCAGTGCTTGTATTGATAAAAAACGCAACAGAATACTTTATGGCGCTTCCACCTGGCATTACTTCTAGCCTCCACGAGCTAGAAGCCGCACTCACAATAATGTTTGAGCAGGCGCCAGGAGATGAGACGTTGGAGTCTGTATTCGTGGATACTAGATACAAGGCTGAGACCGAAAAGATACTTGAGGAAGCCCGAGAAGAGGCTAGGAAAAAACTAGGCGAGCAACTTTCATCCTAATGATCTACCAGTACAATGAGAAGAGCAGTCCTCTACGTATTTTCAAGTAAAATAATCCTAGGTATCGAACTAGTAGAATGGAGGGGTCGATGAGGACTCCTAGCCAGTCGGATCATTGGTGAAGAGTGGACCACAAACCGAGACCCTATTAGCGTTAGTTCCTAGAAGTCTGTAATACGATCCCCAGGCTCACTGGTTTTATCCGGCATACTATTAATCCCGATCTCTCATCGTGTATTATTACGGGAGTAGAGAAAAAGGTGGATTACATTGGCTTGGTCAATATTAGACTTAATCAGAAATAATCTGGAGGAGTACAAGCGCCACTTGGCTAGAAGAGGTATAGATCCCTCTCTTGCCGATAGATTCTATGAAGTCGACTGGGAATGGCGAAAGCTCCTTACTCAAGTAAACAATATACGACACGAGCATAACGTGGTGAGCAAATCAATTGGAAGAGCAAAGTCTAGGGAAGAGCGAGAAAAACTCATATCAAAAGCTAGAGAGTTGTTGGCTACTCTAAACACTCTGGAAAAGAGACTAGCAGAGATCGAAGCGTTGAGAAAAGAACTATTGTATCAGTTACCTAACATTGTGGAAGACGATGTACCTGAAGGAGGAGAAGAGGCTTCTCTTCCAATAGAGTTCTGGGGGACGCCTAAAGTATGGCACGGGTACCTAGAACAGTTCAAGGAGCAAACCGAAAAGTACGGGTTCAAAATAGATTACGATGTTATCGATTGGAAGCCGATAGGGCATGCTGACATGTTGGAGTATGTATTAAAACTCGGTAATACAGTAAAGGCAGGGGAAGTAGCAGGATCCAGATTCTATTATGTATTCGATGACATAGTATGGTTAGACATGGCCCTCATAATGTATGCTATAGATTACCTCACAAGCAAAGGATACACGATAGTAACGCCACCATACATGCTACGCCATAAGATAATATCCGCTGTAATAGACTTAGAGACATTCAAGGACGCGATTTATAAAATAGAAGGAGAGGATCTATACCTAATATCAACGTCAGAACACCCATTAGCGGCCTTATATTATAAAGAAGAAATCTACGACGATGAGCTCCCGTTAAAGCTCGCCGGTATAAGTCCATGCTTCAGAAAAGAAGCCGGCGCAGGTAATCGAGACCTCAAGGGCATATTCAGAGTACACCAATTCCATAAAGTGGAGCAATTTATCTACAGTCTGCCTGAGGAGAGCAGAAAACTACATGAAGAACTGATAAACAATGCAAAGGAACTGTTCCAGAGCCTTGGACTCCCATATAGGATCGTTAATATAGCGGCAGGCGACCTCGGAGCCTGCGCTGTCAAGAAATACGACCTAGAAGTATGGATGCCTGCACAAGGAAAATATAGAGAAATGGTTAGTGCAAGTAATTGTACTGACTGGCAATCCTATAGGCTCGGTATACGTTTGATAAGGCGCAAAGGAATGGAGAGAGGCTATGTGTATACACTCAACAGTACAGCTATTGCGTCAACACGTGCCATTACAGCCATCCTAGAGAACTACCAGAGAGAGGACGGTGTTGTAGAGATTCCCAAGGTCCTTAGAAAGTACCTAGAGCCCTTCAAGAATGCTCCTAAGGACTATATTCATCCTAGAGAAAAACCACCTATCGGTCCCTAGAAAAAAGCTTCCTAAACACTCCTAGAATACTAGGAGCCTTTTCCTCTTCACTTCCCATTCTGCTCATGGCTATTGCGCGGGCAGTATCTTCACTCATAAACGCGTATTTCTTTGCCTTAAGATACAGTATCTCTAGCTCTTCTCTCGTAGCATAATCGATGGGCTTCCCTTCTTCGCCATTCTCTTCCCATTCTTTTACAAGCCTCTTCATGATCATGTCTACATCAGGATCACTATAATATGCAGCGAGAACCCAGTTGTTCTTGTGCTCATCAATTAGCTGAAGGATCTTTTCTCTAAGTTCATCTCTTACTGGATCCAACTAACACACCATATAGAAAAGCTGTTTATCTGGGGGAATATAATTTAGCCCTATCTTTCTCGGGAGATCGATTACACCAATGGATTATATTTAGGACTGTCTCGCTGAGAACTGTTGCTTCCATTGCTCAACGACATCATATCCAAACACGGCTTTTAACATCTCTCTTCCTTCCTCGGTGACGAAGTCGGGGCTCCAGGGAGGATCGAATGTTACGTCTACAATTATGTCCTGTGCTTCTGGTACTGCGTCTCTGATGGCCTCTTCTACGTATGCGGCAAGGACACCTGCTACTGGGCATCCTACTGCTGTAAGGGTAATTACTACATGTATTATTGGCTTATCTTTCTCACCTTCTACATTGATCTCATAGACGAGGCCCAGATCATAGATGTTTACTGGGATCTCTGGATCATAGACCTCTTTGAGAGCTTTTATTATCTTGTCGATTATTTCTTTAGGCCCTCTTATTACTGGGAATTTTGGTTTTTCCATGGACACTTATCTCACCAGAAGATAGTGTGTGGATAAACGGTTATTTTATTCCATTGTATATGTATTTTCTTCCTCCTCGCTCCTAACTATGCGTATAACTATTAGTAATGATATGAAAGGTGATAAGAGAAGTATTATCGCTGAGAGTATGAGGAGAGGCTTCACATTGTATAGGCTAGCTATTATGAATATGAGAGAGGAGAAACCTGCAATAAGTAACGTGAGTTTAATCTTGAGACCTACAATGTCTTTCACGTATCTCTCCTCCTAGCTCCAATACGTAGTTTTCTAGCTCGGAAAGTATCTTGTCAGCTAGCTCTTTAGCTTCTTGGAGTGTTCTGCTAAAGGCCAATACACGGATATCTAGTGTTGGCGACGAGAGTTCATGGCCCTTAGGATGACTTTTTAAATAGACTGTTGGATACTCTTTGGCTAGCTTCTTTAGGTATGGTGCAAGCCCCGATTCTGGCACTTCGCGGGTGACTATACCGCATTCTATTACAGCTCTATTTGGTGCACGTTTCTTTAGGATAGGTTTAACCTCCTCCAGGAATATTGC
This sequence comes from uncultured Desulfurococcales archaeon, assembly GCA_964425855.1. Classification (GTDB taxonomy): domain Archaea; phylum Thermoproteota; class Thermoprotei_A; order Sulfolobales; family Acidilobaceae; genus S143-63. Next base: position 20,460 of record CAYROE010000016.1, read on the forward strand.
TTTCATCTCTGAAGGGACTCCCGGTAGAGAGATTATCAAAACGTTGTTTATTTCGAGTAGAGAGCCTGGCGCCGCTCCTACAGTATTTCTGAGCGGCTTGGCTCCGCGCGGTAAATA
>CAYROE010000017.1:0-1794 GCA_964425855.1 uncultured Desulfurococcales archaeon
GGCAGGATTCGGCGAATCAGCATATATGCAATACCTAGAAAAAGGAATAGACGGACAGTACAGCAACAATACTATGATAGTCCTACAGAACGCAGTAATTTATGCTATCTCAACCAACCCGAACCTCGATAGCTTAACAAAACACTTCGACAAGATACCTGCAGACATCATAAGACAATACCTCCTCCCAGAAACTAGCCATGAACTAAAACCGCAAGGCTACACAAACATAACGGTACTACTAGAGAGAAAACCGTACGGCTACGTTGAAGGCAGCATCGTAGGAAGCGACAACCACATACTAGGAGGAGCCAAGATTAAGGTTCTTGGCACACCAGTAGAACAAACTGCTAATTCTATGGGATACTTTAAGTTCTGGCTCCCCGCCGGCAACTACACTCTAGAAATATCGTCTCCAGGATACAGGACACTCTACCTGAACATAACAGTGAATGTGAATGAGACAACCAACCTAGGAACAATAGAACTCAAATATCTGCCAAGAATAGCAATACTATACGACTATCAGGGACAACTAAAGAAAGTAATAGAAGAGAACCTAACATGGTATGCAGAAGACTTTAATGACCCAATCGAATTCGCTAACGCTCTCAGAAGCGGGTTCTTTAACGCCGGAATATGGGCTGGATACTACTATGCACCGTTCCCAACATACGACGAATTCTACGCTGTCTGGAACGCAATCAACGACACCGGTATAAGCGTAATATTCCTAGACCAATGGAGTAGTCCATGGTACCCCGACTTATTCGGCTACGGTATAAACTCAATGTACACGTATCTTGGAGATCCGTCCATGAGGATGACTGACGACTACTATGGAGAGATATATATTGTAATAAAGCAGCCAAGTCCGCTATTCGAAGGATACAAAGTCGGAGACATGGTGAAAATACTCTATGCTAACGATGGAGGTTGGGGAACAGACTATGCAACATTCAAAGGATTCAGCGGCGAGACACTGGCAGAGCTAGTTCTAGGTGGAGAGACAGTAGTAGGAGACGCCATAGCTTACAAGATACTAGACAACGGGGCTAAGATTATACTTCTTGCTAGCTGGGCACCAGAAGAATACCAAGACATAGAGTTCTGGACTCCAGACGCCTACAACATATTCCTAAACGCGGTCAAATGGGCAGCCTCCAAGACCTTCAACGTGACTCCAGCAGAACAAAATGCCACTGTGGGAGATCAAGTAACATATAATGTCTCAGGCCTACCGTCATCCTACAGCCTAGACGTCTACCTTGACGGATCAATCTATATTGGATCTATCACCACTGATAAGAATGGAACAGCTACAATAACCTTCACTGTACCGCTCATACCAGGTGGAAAGCACATAGTATCATTCGTAGGCGAAGACGAGCTCTATAGAGCAGAAGCAGACCTATACATTATGGCGAAGCTCGAAGTCTCATCCAACAACGTTACATCACCTGGAATAGTTAACATAAATGTAACAGGTCTCGAGGCATACTCAACAGTATACATATACATTGACGGAAACTTCCTAAGCATAGCCAGCTCTGACGAGAACGGACAAATAATTACAACGGTAAACACACCCTATCTAGCAGGAGGAGAACATTGTCTAAGAATAGTATCTCTTGACGGAACAACGCTAGCTAAGACCAAATTATACGTAGAGAGTATCATAGAGGAGATCTATGGATCAATCACAGTAAGTAACACCACGCTAACAAGCCTAATACAAATGATACAATCAATGAACATGTCGATATCCTCCATGATTCAGGATGAGGCCGGCAA
>CAYROE010000017.1:1894-3217 GCA_964425855.1 uncultured Desulfurococcales archaeon
CATATATGCGCTAATAAACACAACCAGCGGCCAAATACTAGTAAAACTAGACGACGTCGAAAACCTGATTACTTCATCGACAAGCGATCTGAGGACGCTAATAGACAGCCTAAACGGGACAATCCAAGCCATGATTCAGGATGAGGCCGGCAACATATATGCGCTAATAAACACAACCAGCGGCCAAATACTAGTAAAACTAGACGACCTCTCAACACAACTAGCCCAGACCAGAAACGACATAGTAAACCAACTCTCACAACTACAAAACCTACTACAACAAAACATAACACAGCTAACAGGCCAAGTACAAGAAGCACATGATACAGCCACAACAGGAGTCAGAGTAGGAGGAGTAGCACTAGTAGCAGCCATAGCAGGAATAATCCTAGCAATCAGAGGAGTAAAACCCTAATAGAAAGATAGATGTTATACACTATTTTTTCTATTCATACTCCAAAACCTTTTTATTACTGCTCTAAACTCCTAACAACTACACAAAACATTATGATCCCTAAGACTCTATGATATCGACCAGATACAATACGTGGGTGTCAACCGGTATGGAAAATAAGTGTCAATCTATAATAGTCGTCAATGATACAGGAGCGATTCTTGCCGGTCTACCAATGAGTCTACCGGCAAAGCATGTTACAACCAGAAAAATAGTCAATGAAGTGATTGACCGTGAATCAAGAGAGCTATTATCAATGATGATAGAGACCCAAAGACTAGATATTGTAGATGTGGACTCACACTCCTTTATGACGGCAAAAAGCTCAGCTATTAGGAAGAGAGGACTAAATAGATTAAGTAATGCTGACTTATCGGTTCTAGCACTTGCTATATCTATAAAGGAGAAGTGTCCAGAGAGCAGAGTCCTTGTTGCAACCGACGATTATGCTCTCCAAGAAGCAGTAAGGCTCGCTGGACTTGATTTCATAACCGTAAGATATCGAGGAATAAAATAGGCTATTCCAGTTCATTTGAATTAATAAGGGAAAGATACTTTGCAATCTCCTTCTCCAGATATTCTATTGCTTCGTCTCTTGTTACCTCTATAAGGATATCACCTGAAAACCTAAGATATATTCTCCTAATCTTCTCGCTCCTTATTAGTTTCAATGCTTCTTCCAGCTCTTTTATTCTCTCTTTTGTGAGATCCTCGAGCGTCCTGCTCATCTCATCATCACCCTGTGGAGGACCATAGTCGACACAAGGAACCGTGTCTAGCGTATGGGTGATCATTGGACTATTGATCGTCCTCTGAAAGCATTATTTACTCAGAGACTATGACGCATCATTATCTTTTGCTAATGCTAC
>CAYROE010000017.1:3227-19887 GCA_964425855.1 uncultured Desulfurococcales archaeon
CTACGAGATAGGGAAAAACCTACTGATTCTCGCTCCGCTGACCCTGTATTTTCTCGATGAGCTCACTTATTCTAGCGTTGATTTCTTCTAGTTTTCTCCTTAGATCAAGTCTTAATTGCTCAAGAGCCTGTATTCTCTGGTTTATGAGGTTACGGGCGTCATCGATGTTTGCTTCAATGCTCAGTCTTCCCCCTACGCCCATAATTACGTGCTCAGTGTCGATGATCCTCGCCCTGATAAAGTTACCTGCACCAATCGGTACTAATACTATCTTCTCATTCCCGTGATTCTTTATGTAGTCTAGTGTTTCTATTACTGTTGCCAGATCTAGTATTGTAGCGTCTATTGTCGCTATCTGCTGCCTCAGGCTCTCCGCTTGCCCAAAAAGTGTTCTAAGCTCTTCCTCTACATTGTTTATCTGTGTTTTTTGTTCAACCATAGGAATCACCATTATATAATTATGATATGTTTTGATTATTTTAGTATTTGGTTGATTAATCAATATTATATTAAATATATTCTAGAGTAACATATAACGATCTATAATGATGATGAAAGATGAGAAGAATATAGGGAATAAATTGACGAGTAGTGGAAAAGATATACTACGAAGTTGTATTTTCACCGGTGCTGACTAAAAGGGTTCCAGATACATTCTTATAACCAATATAGAGCACGAAAATCGATAACATTAAGAGTAGTACTCCTAGTACTGGTATAAAGTGGAAGAGAAATAGTCTCCCAGCCTCTGAGCCAGTATTCATTCTTGGTATAACATGGTCTATTTCCCGCAACAGGTTGTACATGCTGTACGAATATGCTATGAGAATTATTAGGCCACCTGATAGAAGGGCTAGTCCTACGGTGGCCTTGAGGTCATGGGGATTTATAAAATAGCTCATGACAAGAAGAGATCCAATGAGCTGGGCTCCCAAGCTTGCAAGGAGAATCTGTGATGCTAGCACACCTCTCTTAAAGATTGCAGAGTACTTTGTCATTCTTAGGCTTGTTATTAATAATACAAGGTCAGAAGCCAGGCCTAGCATTACGGCGAACACACACACCATTACTAGCCTAGGATCAATATTTGAGACGGCTTCAACAATTGTTAAACCACTGATCTTCATCACAAATAGCTGGAGGAATACAAAGGGCAAGACAATTGACACAAGTGCATAATAAACCGCGTAAATACCTATTCCTTTTAACATTTTACCAAGATTATCCGTCAGATGTTTCATATCCTCAAGCATGTTTGACATTTTTGTTGTCCCCCTTGAATCGATATATAATATTGTATTAACAGAGACGTGTTCACTTTTATAGCATAATATCTCCTCAACGCTAATATGTTATATTATGGGTGTTAATAAAGTGATGTCAGAATATGACAAGTATAAGTTAATGAGAAAGCGCCTAGTAGATGACCTGAGAAGACAAGGATATATCCGGTCAGAGAAAGTGTATAGGGCTATGCTCGCCGTTCCCAGAGAAGAATTCGTCCCTGAACCCTACAAAGACCTAGCATACGAGGACAGACCCCTCCCTATAGGACACGGGCAGACGATAAGTGCTCCCAGTATTGTCGCCTATATGATTGAGTTACTCGACCCTGTGTCAGGAGACAAGGTTCTTGAGGTTGGGGCTGGTAGTGGTTATGCCGCAGCTGTCTTGGCAGAGATAGTAGCGCCGTCAGGCCTAGAGGATTCAAAGGGTCACGTGTATGCTGTTGAGAGAATTCCCGAGTTGGCCGATTTTGCGAGGAGGAATCTCGAGAGGACAGGTTACATTGATAGAGTAACGGTTTTAGTCGGTGATGGTTCTAGAGGATTGCCTGAGTATGCCCCGTTTGATAGGATTCTGGTGTCTGCATCGGCTCCCGATATACCGGAGCCTTTAGTAAAACAATTGGCTGTTGGCGGTAGGATGGTTATTCCAGTGGGAAGTTACTGGGACCAGTATCTTGTAGTCGTCGAAAAAAGACGGGATGGAATTAGGATTCGTAGGGATCTTGAGGTTTTGTTCGTTCCTCTTATAGGAGAGTTTGGCTGGAAGTAGACTGGATTGGATTGTTATCATTTCGTAATAATGGTTAGAGTTATCTGTATTGAATCTTTATATATCATTATCGATTTTTGATATGTCTCGGTGTACGAGATATGTTGAAGGGTATCATAAGAGAAAAGCCATGGGTAATAATAGTTTCATGGATCATAATAATTGCACTTCTAGCAAACTACGCAGCTCAGATAAACAATGTTGTACTCACCGAGACAGAATCCTTCCTCCCAGAAACAGTCGAAAGTGTAAAAGCAGAAAACATGCTCCAAAACCTCACAGAACAATACACGGTAAACAAAACAATGGAACCAGACTATCTTATCGCAGTACAAAGAGTCCCCGTATCCCTTGACACCTACTATAAGCTAAAAGAACCATATAACTCCCTAGAAAGAGAGACAAACGACTCACTAATATCATGGATCAACATAGTCTACCAAGTAGAAAACCAGATCAAAGAGGGCATGACTCAGGCAATAAACGGCACCCTACAAGCAGTAAACGGATCAGTCATGCTTAACGAGGCATACAAAAACACATACACAGGTATAAACATTACAAGCCAGGTAATCATAGGACTCGACACCGGCTACAGCAGGCTATATCAAGCATCTTTAATGATGTCGCAACAAGTACCCGAAATAAACAACACCATACAAGGATATCTCACCGCATGCAACGAATTCCTGCCAGCACTCGCATACACTACAGCGGACATCATAAGAACTGAAGCCATACTAGAAACACAAACCAATGCATACCAGACACTAAACCTAACACAACAAGACATAGCCACAGTAGTAAATGCCACAAACCTAACAGCCTACGGAATACAACCCGTACAACCGGACCTCGTACAAGCAGTATACTACTACGTACTCTCAATAGGCGGTCCAGCCAACTTTACAAACATAGCCGCACTAAACCTGACGTCAGAACTGGTACTCCAAAGACTACAAACACAAATACCACAAGGCCAGCTCCAACCCCTACTACCAGTCTACAACGTAACAGTACAAGTCCTAGAAATAAATCTATCCCAGAGCCCAGACCTAAAACAACTAGTAACATCGTCTCCAGGAGGAATAAGCCAGGGACAACTAGCCCTCTACCAAGAAATAAACCAGATAGTTCAGCAAACACAACAAGCACTACCAGGCTATATAACACAAGCCCTACAGGAATTCCTACCACCAGAACAAACACAGATACTCTACATTGTCCAAAACCTAACAGAACAATACTCATGTAACCAATCATACGCTAACGAAGTTCTCTACACAACAATCAAAACACTCCTGCTATCACAAGGACTAAATGAATCACCACTAGTCAACGAACTGGTACAAGAAATAATAACAGGAGACATCCAGCCCACCACCATAATATTAATCATAGCATCCTCGTCACAAGAACAAATACCCACAGACATGATTCCTCCCCAGATAAACATAACAGAAATGATGAACCAAATAACACAAATAATAATAGAAAAAGATCCCCAAGGACAAGGCCTACTAGCAGACCCAGCTAACGCAACTTACATCGCGGCAATAATATCCCTAAAACAAAACAATGTAACACTAACATCAGAAATAATAGAATGGCTACAACAGAACGCCACATCTATAGAGAACGAGACCTACGCAGTTATGAGGATAATGACAACAAACATGATGGGAGACCAGGCTGTCGCAATCCTAGAACAACTATACAGAAGCGGCCTACTAGGAGTAGACAACGAAACACTACTAGCCAAACTACCAGAGATCCTCACAGCATCAATAATAGAACAAGCCAACATGACAGAGCAGGACGCACAAGAAATCGTAAACGCGGCCATCCTAGTCTATAAAGGAGAATCATCCATTGAGCAAGAAGCCGCTAAACTAACACGTAATATTCTACCACAAGCATTCGACAATATAATCGATGAGATAAAAGGCCTACTAGTCCAAAAAGACCTCCAGGGATTCCTAATAGCATACACTCCAGAAAACGCCTCAACAAACAACATAAACGAATTCAAGAACATAAGCGCCAGAATCGAAAATATGCTCCGCGAAGCAGGCTACAGTCCAGAGATACACTTAGGCGGAACAATGTACATGGAGCACGAGATAAGGGAAGGAGCACTACGAGACATACAGAGATCAGATAGAATAAGTATGGTACTAGTACTCATTATACTAGCCCTAGTACTAGAGAGCATAGCCGCAGTAATCCTACCATTCATAGGAATAGGATTCGGCCTCATATTAGGACTAGCAGGCGCAGTATTCCTAGCAAAAGCAGGCATAGTAGACGTAACCACACACTCCCGTACAATAATGTATACAACGGGCCTAGGACTAGGAATCGACTATGCAGCATATGTCTCAAAGAGATTCCGCGAAGCATATGCAAGGAATCCTGACCCAAGAGAGGCCGCAGCGGAAGCATTCTCGAAGAGCTGGAAACCTGTACTAGCAGGAGCACTGACGGCAACAATAGGCTTCGGAAGCATGCTCTTAGCGAGCGACTTCCCATTCCTCTCAAGCATAGGAGGGAACGCTCCACTAGCAATATTAGGAGTAATGATAGCCAGCATAACATTCATACCAGCACTCTTAGACATAGTTGGCGGAAAGAACTGGTTCTGGTGGCCGAGACACCCGAGAGAGAAAACCCATGATGACTCGAGGACAGCACGTGTACTTTACCCAGTCGTAAAAACAAAGATAGTTCCTCTAGCAATAGTCCTACTACTTGCAATAGGCGCATACACCGTGATGGCAGGATTCACTGGAAGCTACGATATGTCATTGAACCTGCCACGTGATAGTGAGACAGCAAAAACCAACGAGATCATAAACACCTACTACGATCCAGGAGTACTATACCCAGTATACATAATAACATCATCACCTGACAAAGCAGAAGCCATAAACCAGTCTGTAGCACAGCTCTCATGCGTAGCCAAAGTAATGGTACCTGAAGAATACGAGGGTAGACTAGTAAGAGCATACATGTCAGTGGACCCGTTATCCTATGAAGGAATCAAATGCGCAGAACAGATACGAGACCTAGCACACCGGGTAGATCCAGATTCACTAGTAGGCGGAATGAGCGCCGTAAACCTAGACTTGAGGAATCTGATAAATGATGTCTTCTACAACAAGGTATACCCGGTAGCTATAACACTGATGTTCCTAACAATGCTGGTAGCGTATGGAGGCCTGTTAACCGCTATAGCAGCAATACTCTCAGTAGTATTAGCAGCCTATACTGCTAGTGCGATAACGATAATAGTATATTCAAAGATAATAGGAATCGATGTTCTCTGGTATCTACCAGTCATAGTCTTCACAGCAATACTAGGCGTAGGAATGGACTATAACAGCTTCTACCTAGCAAGGCTAAGAGAGGAATGCGAAAAAGAATGCGGATCCAACGCGATAAAAGCGAGCTTAGCTCACGCAACCCCAATAGTACTAGGCCTAGCAACAATAATGGCAGGTGCATACATAGGACTAGCAGCAACAAGCACGCCCGGATTATCCCAAATGGGTGTCGCACTAGTACTAGGCGTGCTACTAGCAGGACTCTACGCTAGCGTGCTACTCACTCCACCACTAGTGTTACTGCTTAGAAATAAAGCTTGGTGGCCCCGTAGTATTAGGAGAGGTGAAGGGCGACGGAGACAAAAATAGACCCCCTCAAATACCGTATCAGATTTCTCATACTAAGCCTGTTAGCCATTAAGCCCAGCCACGGATACGAGCTATCAAAAAAGATCGAGGACATGACGAAAGGACTAGTTAAAGGTAGCCCCGGCAGTATTTACCCAATATTAAAAGAATTGAAGACAGAGGGACTGCTAGAAGAAGATCTAGTAATTGAACAAGGAAGAGCGAAGAAAATATACAGGCTTACGTCGAGGGGGGCCCTAGTCTTAAGCGAGGAGCTCAACAGGTTCTACGATATAGCCAAAGTCTTCATCGAGCTCGCTACAGAAGCAAGACGAAAACTCCCGCTTGTCTCAAAAGACCCTGATAAACTCCCATGCCCTTCCCAGGAAGTCCTAGATAATCTTGCAAGGCTAAAACATATGATAGAAGAATACATGGATACTATTAAAAAGAGGATAATTGAGTGTAGAGAGGAGAAGGAATAATAAGCATAAGCAAAAGCTATGGTAGTAGCCTCTCAGGATCCCTAGGCAGAAGCCTAGCCTCCCTAATGTTTTCTAGTCTCAGGGTCTGCATCACTATTCTCTCAAGACCCATACCTGCTCCTCCATGTGGGGGTGCGCCATGCTTGAAGAAGGCTAGATAGAATTCGAATGCGCTCGGGTCTAGACCCTTATCTTTCAAGTTTTCCAGGAGCACACTATACCGATGTTCCCTTTGGCTACCTGTTACAACTTCCAGTCCCCTGTAGAGTAGGTCAAACCCAGTGGTCCATTCGGGCTCGTTCTCCAGCCTCATCGTATAGAAGGGTCTTGCCCCCCAAGGATACTCTGTGACGAACACAAAGTCGCTATCCATTTTATTACTTACGTATTTGCCGAGAAGGCGTTCTGCCTCGCTGTCTAGGTCTTCGCCGTATGGTAGCTTCTTACCGTATTTTTCTTCAAGAATCCTATATGCGTCTCTTATTGATATCCTTGGTATCTCTCTTGGTACTCTTATTTCTTCGATGCCGAACTCTTCCAGGATACGCTTTATTTCGTCATTGGTCCGAGCCTCTTCTGAGATTCTTCTGAAGAATCCCTCTACCTTCTTCATAATATCTTCTGGTCCCTCGATGAAGCCCATCTCTATATCTAGGCTATGGTACTCTGTGAGGTGTCTGCTAGTGTGATGTGGCTCGGCCCTAAACACGGGGCCTATCTCGAATACTCTCTCAAAGCCGCCTATGACGGCCATCTGCTTATAGAACTGCGGGCTCTGTGCAAGGAATGCCTCTTTGCCAAAGTAGATAACCGGGAATACCTCAGCGCCACTCTCTGTTCCGGCGGCGACGATTTTGGAGGTGAATATTTCCACGAATCCCTCACTTCTAAAATACTCTCTGAATATCCTTGCAATGTGTGCCTCTAGCTGGAATATCATGTTCACCTTAGGATTCCTGGAATCCAGCCATCTATAGTTTAGCCTCGTAGCTAGTCCAGCTTCTAGGCTAGTATCCGGCTCCAGTGGCAGAGGCTCTACTGGCTCGCTCAGTAATTTGACAGCTTCGCCCTGTATCTCGAATCCCTGCTTTGCCTTCCCCCTGACTAGGGTTCCCTCAACACATATTACTGATTCTAGCCTAAGCTTTCCTATACGTCTAAACTTTTCTTCCTCACAACATCCTCGCTTGAAAACTGCCTGTATTATCCCGGTACGATCTCTTAATACAAGGAACTTTATCCTACCAACGTCTCGTATGTTGTGTAGCCAGCCACATACTCTAACACGGGAGCCCTCCAACTCTCCCCCGGAGGCATAGAACTCTATTATGAATCGGTCCTTCAACACCACTGTACACCCTTATGCAAGGCTCCTATCCGGAGTGTCCTGTAGCTATATCTTTACTTCTATGCAATAAGGGAACCCGGCTATCCCCTAAAATACATTAATGCAATCACTGGTTCCCAAGCATATGAAGAGTGTTTCCCGCGAGACCGGGAATTTTCCCGCAGATATCTAGGTAAGGGTACCTTATCTAGTATAAGAACTATTATACAAGGGTTGGAGGGCGAACAAGAGCCCTCAAACGAGAAAAGGTGAGCTGAAATGAACGTGACGGCGGTTAAGATCGTGGCGGGCCTCCTGGTCCTGGCCCTAGTCGCGCCAGCGATGCTGGGCACAGTGGGCTATCTTGCCAATGCGGCTACTGAGGAAGACGTATCATTGGATCAGTCATCCCAGGCGGCCCTACAGTTTATACTAAAGATAGAAGCATATATAAATAAGACGCTCAGCCTAGCTGCTGAATTCAACGTAACAATACCAGATGAATACCAGGCAAACATAGAGAACAGCACTATGCTACTAGAGCAAGCCAAGGAAATAGTGGCATCTGATCCAGAGACGGCCATCAGTCTAGCCATAGAGGCTGCACAAGAATTCTCCCCAGTAGCCATGTACATCCATGAGAATCTGCCAGTCGATTACAAGGCAATGATAGAGAAAAGACAAGTAGAACTAGCAATAAAGCACCGTGAGAAACTTATACAGAAACTGCAAATAATGCTTGAAAAAATGAACGAGACCGGAGTTCTGACAGGAGAGGAATGGCAAAAGATCAGGGCAATGCAACAGATGCTGACCCAGGCACAGCTGGCTTTCCAGGAAGGAGATATATCAATCGCAATCCATAGGGTTATGATCGTAGACAATATGATGAAAGCAGAAGTACACATCTACATGCATGAGCACATGGTCAAGCTAGAAGTAAAATACGGGATGACCACAGCTGTACAGGGTTTGATAGGACATCTAAACGGTTTAGCCTCAACGATTAATTCAACCATAATAGCAGTAAACAATACAGGATCCGTTGACGAGAACATATCCCTACTAATAGAATCTACAATCAATAGAAGCGAGCGACTGGAATACAAGATCGAGAGAATACTCAGCGTCATAGACCAGAATTCTACGAACCAGACAGTACTAGAAGCACTCTACATGATACAGGCAGCACTGGACCAGTCAACAAGCTACCTATACCAAGCATATAATGCTAGCCTAGAAGGAGACGTGAACGCCACACTAGACAACCTAACACAGGCATACCTAGTGCTGAACGCTACTCTTGCACAGCTGGATGAAATGAACCTAGTGCCACCAGAGCTGAGGATAATGATAATGCACGAACACAAGATAATGATAGAATTCAGGCATACAAGAATGGGACACACCGATGAGACCTGGACAAACCTATACAATGAATTACAACACAAAATGGAAAGACTACAGAACGCGTATGAAAAGTATCAAAACGGGCATATGAGCAGAATGATGTACAAGGGACTACTAATGGCTGAGAAAGGAGAATTAATAATGCTCAAGCAAAGAATCGAGGGTCATGCACCAGACTATGTAATCCAAAAGATAAACGAGCTACTCGACTGGATAAATACTCATCAACCCTAATTTTTCCTCTTGAAACAATTAATTCACAGATCGTTTTTCGAGGAGGCTCCGAGCACTCGCTCCCATGGGTTTCTCGAGAATAATCTATGATTATGTATTGATAAGAGAGTGATACGAATGAATAAAGTAAATGTGGCACACCACACAACCAGGGAAACGACGGCGAGACCAATTGATCAAGATAGCCCCAGCGAAGTAGCGGTGATATATCATGAATAATGAATCCATGGCTATAGCAAAACACGAGAGAGTACTAGTAGCTATATTCGTACTCTCAATCCTAGTACACGGAATAAACGGTCTCATTGCATTAAGTCAGCAAACTGATTATTGTGGGGAAATAGTCCTAAGACTAAATGTAGATGGAAGCATCGAAGTAACTCAACAGATAGATATCAATGGCCTGGAGCTCCCTGCTACAATTAACATCACCCTACTAGCAACGCCTATATTTATCGAGGTTATTGGCCTTGACACTGGTGAATTACTCCCATACGAGCTGGTGAGTAATACTACTCTCTCAATAACAGTGTTCAACGATACACGAATACAAGTATACTATGTAACCACCTCACTGACAACAAAACAAAACCTCTACTGGACACTCGAGTACTCATCACAATGCGATACTATCCTAACGATGGCAACTGAGATCGTTCCTCTAAGAATCACGCCCAGTAACCCAGCTCCCATACTTGTAAACGGAACAGCAGGATTAAAGTTCCCTCCTGGAAATGTGTCAATCGACTACTACGTAGTGCCAGGCCTGACCACGACTCCCCCAGAGACGACGACAACAATGACATCTACACCTAATAGCCCAACACAGGGAGTAAACCCAGCACATCTTGCAATAGCGCTAATCGTGGCCCTAGTAATAGCCGGAGGATACTGGTTCTCTAAGAGACGAAAGACTGGAGGAGCCCCGATCGCTAGGCAAGGAACAGGTCCAGGCGACTCTGGATCTCCAAACATATCGGTGTTGAGCGAATCATTAGATGATAGAGATCGGCTTATAATAGACGCGCTAAAAACAGGACCGAAAACCGCATCTGAACTGATGAATCTAACAGGTATACCCAAAACTCCTCTCTATAGGAGGCTCCGAAAACTAATAGATAGAGGCATAATAGAGTACAAGGATGAAGGTGGTTCAAGGAAATATATGCTCAAGACAACAAAGGAATAGAGTCCTCAGTTTCCTAATTGACCGGAACCCATAATTTTCCGTTACAATATTTTCCAGACTAGGTGACTGATTCCTTGACAGAAAAAGAAAGACTTGATCCTTGGGGATCAATAGAGATTAAGGATTATAACAGACTACTAGCAACGTTCGGAATAAAGCCGTTCTCTCAGCTAAGACCACTATTAGTCGAGAGAGGAATACCTCTCCACTTATACATGAGGAGGGGAATAATCTTTGGCCACAGAGACTTAGACATAGTAATAAACGAGTTCAAGAAGGGTAAGAAAATAGCCGTTTTAACAGGATTCATGCCATCGGGAAGATTCCATTTCGGTCACAAGCTAACAGCGGATCAACTAATATATTATCAGAATCTGGGATTCAAGGTGTTTGTGGCTTTAGCTGACGCAGAGGCTTTTGCAGTAAGAAAAATATCAAGGGAAAAAGCGATAAAAGTAGGCATAGAGGAGTACGTGGCGAATTTGATTGCTCTAGGACTTGATCCTGAGAAAACAGAGTTCTACTTCCAGACAAATAGAGGCACCCCATACTATAGACTCATACAATTATTCTCAGGAAAAGTTACTGCAGCAGAGATGGCCGCGATATACGGGGACCTAACTCCTGCAAAGATAGTATCGTCTCTCACCCAGGCCGCAGACATACTCCACGTAGAGCTGGAAGAATATGGCGGATACGATTATGTGATAGTACCGGTGGGCGCGGATCAAGATCCTCATCTTAGGCTTACAAGAGACCTAACTGACAGGCTCAAAGGTATAATTGACCTTACAAGGCCTGCATCAACATATCACAAGCTAATCCGGGGCCTAGACGGAGCAAAGATGAGCAGTAGTAGGCCGGACTCCACGATATTCCTAACAGATCCGCCGGAGACTGCACGGAGGAAACTAATGGCTGCATTGACTGGGGGCAGGGCAACAGCCGAAGAACAGAGAAAACTTGGAGGGATACCGGAGAAATGTACTGTTTATGATCTCTATATGTATCACCTTATTCTGGATGACAAAAAGCTCAGAGAGATATACGAGAATTGCAGAGGCGGGAGACTGCTCTGTGGGAAGTGTAAAAGACATGCATGGAGCTTACTTAACGAGTTCTTGAGAGAACATCAGGAAAAACTTGAAGTAGCTAAGGAAACAGCGTACAGAGTTGTTGAAGTTCCTGGTTTTTAGAATCCTTCTATCTATAATCTATATATTGGGGGTTTCAGCAGTCAACGCCCTCTTCAAAGTAATACTCAGTATTACCTCGAACAGATCAAGGGAAATTTAATCATCATTAACCCCCAGGGTTTAAGGATTAGTACTGTTTGGGGTAGATATCTTGATCTCTTATACTGATTAGAAATGCTTTTATAATATGGACGTACTATTCATGTAGATAATGAAACTATTTGGAGCTGGAAGGTATATCTCTTTATCTCTGCTGCCGAGCTAATCCCACTGTTGTAGTATTATATTTTTCATAAAATTATATAGTAGAATATATGTAGATTTATTTATTCGATAAACTTCGCGACTAAACATTTAAATTCTGGGTGTGCCGTTCTACAATTGATCAGAATATAAGTGTATGTATGGTGGTGACCGTATGGACGCAAAAGTCGCGTTGGCAGTAGTTGTCGCGATAATAATAATTGCTGGAGTAGCGTTTTACATGGCTGGACAGGGAGGGGGAGAGCAGGCACCAACTGGCGAAGAAGTACAGACAATACAGATCGGAGTACTTCTTCCACTAACCGGTGATCTAGGAAGTTTTGGTAAGACAAACCAGGAAGCTGTAAAAATGGCAGAGGCAGACGTGAACAAGTACCTAGAGGATCAAGGAGCAAACTTCAGGATTCAACTTGTAATCGTGGATACAGAGACCAAGCCAAGCGTAGCACTACAAAAGTTCGACACACTATACCAGCAGGGCATCAGGTTCTTCATCGGACCCATGAGCAGCGGTGAGCTCAGCGAGATTGTAAGCGAGATCCAGCAGGGTAAGGAGGCAGTAGTAATAAGCCAGAGCAGTACAGCCCCATCACTAGCACTACAAGACACAGTATTCAGGTTCCCACCGCCAGACGAGCTCCAGGGCAAAGTACTAGCAGAACTATACCAGAATGACGGAGTAAGTCATGTAATCATCGTCTATAGAAACGACGATTGGGGAAGCGGACTAGCAGGATTCGTAGAAAACTACTTCACCCAGCTCGGAGGAACCGTAGCAGCAAAGATACCATACGACCCACAGAGCCCCAACTTCGACAACCTAGTACAAGAAATCGCTAACCAGGTAGACCAACTAACAGCACAGGGCGTCGCACCCGAAAACATCGGCGTCGAGCTAATCGCATTCGAGGAAGCGAGCCAGATACTCGGAACAGCCAGCCAGTACAGCCAGCTCGCACAGGTCAAGTGGTATGGTAGCGACGGTACGGCTCTAAGCCAGCAGATACTCCAGAACCAGGACGCCGCCAGCTTCGCAGTCCAGGTAAAGTGGAAGAACACCATTACCTTCGGACTAACAGACAAGACAAAGAACGTATACTGTGCACTACTAAACAAGCTAGGATACCCACCGGACCCATACAGCCTCATAGCCTATGACGCAGTATGGGTAATGGCCCTAGCAATCCAGCAGGCAGGAGGCCCAGACGCCAGCGTACAGGACGTAGCAAACGCAATAACACAAGTAGTACAGACATACAATGGAGTAACCGGAACAATCACACTCAACGAGTACGGCGACAGAGTCGCTACAGACTACGGTATATTCGAAATAGTTGAACAAAACGGCCAGTACCAGTGGGTACTAACAGAGATCTGGAAGTACCAGACAGAGCAGTTTGAGACAATAACTGAGAACCCACTACAGTGCTCGTAGCCTGCGTAAAGCTCCTTCTTTTTCCCTCTCTAGACTCTCCAACTATTCTCATGTATAATTACTAGCAGGGCCGGGCTGGGAGTCTAATAATCTCCAGCCCGGCCCTGTATAGAAACAGTTTTCTTTCCTCCCCTAATGTGGACACATATAAATAGAGAAAGGATTGCGTTTCCAGTGGGGGAGAGGGTGTGAGTGTATGGAAACGGGAGGGATAACCGATGAGTGACCCGATACTCGAAGTACGAGGTGTAGTTAAGCAATTTGGGGCCTTAAGGGCGCTAGATGGAGTGGACTTAGAGATACCGAGAGGAAAGATAACTCTATTAATTGGACCAAACGGGAGTGGTAAGACTACTCTAATGAACGTAATAAGTGGAGTGTACACTCCCGATGAAGGAAGAGTAATATTAGACGGAGAAGATATCACAGGGCTTATGCCACACGAGAGATTCAGAAAAGGTCTCGTTAGGAACTTCCAGATACCAAGACTGTTCTCTGGCCTCACGGTCTTAGAGAACACTGCCTTTGCGAGATACGGTAACCCAGGAGAAGGAGTAGTATCTGGAATACTCAAGAAAAAGTGGATAGGATTCGAGGAAGAGACTGTTAGGAGAAGTGTGAGAATGATTACATTTACGAAGATTAGGCACTTATGGGACAAGAAGCCAAGCGAGCTCAGTGGTGGACAGATGAAGCTATTGGAAGTAAGCAGGAGTCTCATGCCAGATAATCCAAAAATTATACTAATGGATGAGCCCACGGCAGGAGTTAATCCGACACTGGCACACGAGATATTCCAGAGGATTAAACAGATCAAGGAAGAGAGAGGAATAACCTTCCTTATCGTAGAGCACAGACTAGATATAGCAGTTGGATACGTCGACTACGCTTATGCAATGGCATTCGGTAAAGTAGTCGCCTACGGAGAGCCAGAGGAGGTCCTCACACACCCCAAGGTGATAGAGAGCTACCTGGGTGGTTAGCATGGCGCTCCTAGAGGTAAAGGCTCTAAACGCGGGATACGGGAGGTTCCACATACTCTTCGATCTAGACTTCAAAGTCGAGAAACGAGAAATACTCATAATCGTAGGACCGAACGGTAGTGGAAAAAGCACCACGCTAAAAGCAATATTCGGAATAGCAAAAGTATACAGTGGCAACATAATCTACAATGAACAAGACATAACCAGACTACCACCACACGCAAAAGCCAGAATCGGCCTAGCATACCTGCCACAAACCGACAATATCTTCGCAGAACTAACAGTCGAAGAAAACCTTAGAATGGCAGGCTATACCCTGCCCCCAGAACTAGTCCAAGAACGAGTAGAAATCGTCCTAGAATCATTCCCCTTCCTCAAAAGCAAGCTAAAGGATAAGGCGAAGAGCCTGAGCGGTGGCCAGAGACAGCTCCTAGCAATGGCCATGACCCTAATACGAGAACCAGACCTCATAATGTTCGACGAACCCACAGCAGGCCTAGCACCAATTGCCGCAAAAGAAGTAGTAGACAAAATAATATGGCTAAGAGAAGAACTAGGAAAAACAATCATACTAGTAGAGCAGAACGCAAAACTAGGCCTAGAGATAGGAGACAACGCCCTCCTACTAGTCTCCGGAAGAATAGCGTTCTACGGCAAAGCACAGGAGCTTCTCGAGAACAAGGACCTAGGTAAGCTATATCTGGGATTGGCAAAGTAGGAGGTGTTGAGCCATGGTGGAGATTATCCCAAGCGGAGTCTTCCTAATGAGCGCGATAGCATACGCTGCTGCTTTAGGCTTATTGAGCATGGGCCTAAGCCTAACATATGTGACTACTAGAGTCGCTAACTTCGCTCACGCGACAATAGGAATGCTTGGAGCAATAGTAATGTTGTTCCTAATTGACAGATTCTATTATGAGGGTGCAAGCTACCAGCTCTTCATCATAGGACCACTCCTGTCATTTATAGTGGCAGGAGTATTCGCTATGATAATGTACTTACTAGTAATGAAGCCGTTACAAGACAAGGGCAATGACGTAATCGGACTAATGATAGCAACATTTGCAATAGACATAATCCTACTAAACATACTTAGCTTTCTCCTAAACGCCACGACAGGAGAAAACCTACCAAAGCTCTACGGAGTCAACATAGGGCCATGGGATCCAACAATACAATGCTGCGGACTCGAACTCAAAGCCTCAAACTTCGTTCTACCGATAGCAGCAGTACTCTTAACATTCATCTTCCATCTGTTCCTTACAAAGACAAAGTTCGGAGTAGCCATGAGAGCCACAATAGAGAACCCTAACCTTGCAGCAGTCATGGGAGTAAACACCAACCTTGTATACACGGTATCATGGTTCGTGAGCGGGGCACTAGCAGGTGTAGCAGGTTCACTCATAGCATTTAGCCTAAAAGACACCAGCCCCAATAGCAGTGCTCTAATAATAGTAAGCGTATTCGCGGGCAGC
The DNA here is from genome assembly GCA_964425855.1 of uncultured Desulfurococcales archaeon. Taxonomy (GTDB): domain Archaea; phylum Thermoproteota; class Thermoprotei_A; order Sulfolobales; family Acidilobaceae; genus S143-63. The sequence goes on from CAYROE010000017.1 coordinate 18,958, forward strand.
ATAGTCGGAGGACTAACAAGCATATACTGGGGCCTCGTAGGAGGATTCATCGTAGGACTAGCCGAGAAACTACTAACATCTATAATCAATGCACTCTACAACGGATACTTCGCACCAGCACTAGGACTGCCAGAAATCGCAATCATAAACTACGAGAAAGTAATGAGCTTAGGTCTTGTAATAATAGTCCTACTCTTTGCTCCACAAGGACTAGCAGGAGTAGACTGGTCAAAATTAAAACAAAGAATCCTAAAGAGGTGAAGACGCCATGGAGTTCCTGATATTCAGCGATACATGGCTCATACTCCTAATCGCCTATATCATAACCACAATAAGCCTAAACCTAGAAGCGGGCTATACAGGCATACCAAACTTCGGCAAAGCAGTATTTGTATTTATGGGAGCATGGGCAGCCCAAGGAATAGGAATAAGACTCGCTGCATGGATAGTAGAAAAACAAGACCCTGAACTAGCCCAGAAAGCCCTAGAATTCCTAAAAGACCATCTAGGCCAGGAATACCCTAGCCTGGTAGCAGCCGCAGCGGATACAGACGCAAACAGGATAGTGGCTAACCAATACATATACCCGTTCCTCCAGGATCACCCAATGATAGTAGCAATGCTATTCATAGCGATCGTACTAATCGCAGTAGGACTAGCGGCGATCATGGGCCTAATAGCAAGCTACGCAGCCCTCAGGCTCAGAGAAGAATACCTAGCTATACTACTCCTCTCATTCAGCGAGCTCATGGTAATGGTGATATTCAGGCAGACAGAGAGCCTAAACGGTGGCCCCAAAGGACTATGGGCTGTAAAATTCGCGGCAGATAACAGAATGTTCGCCATAATATTCGGCCTAGTGGTAGTCGTCCTCGTGTATTTGTATGCTGAAAGACTAGCACACAGCCCCATGGGCAGGGCAATGAGAGC
>CAYROE010000018.1:0-19695 GCA_964425855.1 uncultured Desulfurococcales archaeon
TCATTGCTATAGCCGAGAGTGTTAGGCCTTTGTCTTTTATGACGTCTCCTAGCTTGAATAATGATAGGCAGATATAGATGCTTGCAAATGCTCCTAAATACGCGATTATTGCTGAGAGTAAAATGAATGTTTGAGAGTCCATTTATTTTCCCCGCGCCAAAGATTTTTTGATAATATATCATGGTTTTTAGCCAATCTTCTTTCTTCTTTTGAGCCTTAGCAGTCCCAGATGATATAGTATGCCTCTATAGTTAGTATACGCATGTATTATTGCGGCTCCAGCAGCTATGAAGCTTGCATAGATATGAATGTCTTCTCAAGTCTCCTTTGGTATGCCTAGTGCTATGGCGTCTCCGCTCCCAGGCCCTGAGGGAGCTGTTTCTAGCATCATGCCTGATATAAGTATTATGAGTCCCAGTGCTACGAACACTATGACTGTTGCTCTTCTCGCCTCAAGTATGACGTTTCTTCCCATTATCGCTCACCTCCTCGTTATGACGACTTTACGTAATGCTCTCCGGTAGATTCTATTGTGATTTCCTCGAGTTTGTAACCCCATTTTCCACGTTGGCTGTATACTGCTGTTACCTGGTCGCCTGGTTTAATCAGTTCAAGTAGGTCTTGGACTCTATCTCTGTGCCGTTTGGTGTTATCCACGTGCCTAATACTTTGATCTCGACGCCGTTTACTACTATTATTGATTCATTGTTGTCGACTTCTTCTACTGTTCCCTGTAGAGAGTAAGTTGTTTCTGATCCTTCGCTGGATGAGCTTGTATCTAGGTTCCATATGTAGCTTAATATATTATCTGCGTAGAGCGGGAATGTGGCGACTAGTACTCCTATTATTATGGAGATTGCTAGGCCGAGTTTGTAACTCATCATTGCTCACCAACAACTAAACAATTTTAATTATATTAATAATAAAAACCATATGCTAATGGGGGGAGATTAGTCCTGGCCCCAGGCAGGTCCATGTGCATTTGCTGGGCCCATTACCACACTAGAGATTGTTGCTTCGTATTGTTCCGGTATTAGTAGCTGTGGCTGGTATGGTTCTCCTGTTATCCGTTCGTATTCGTTTGAAAACGCCTTCAAGTGGTGGGCGCTTCCGTTGACTAGGTTGCTGAATACCTGTATTATGTCTGGATTCTCGGTTGCGTTTATCAAGTTGTTTATGTCAATTATGTCTTTTTCCTCTATTAGAGCTCCTATTAGTATTGCGTCGGTTAGGCTCTGGCTTCCTTGCTCGATTAGCTGGCTGTATAGTTCCTGTAGTGTCTCGTTCGTGAATACTCCTACTTCGTCTATTACGGGATCTGTTAGATTATACTTCTCGATTAGTGTTAGTACAGCGTCCATGTGGTTTTGTTCGCTTCTAGCTATGTTTTGGAATATTTGGAGTCCGTACATGTCGTAGAGTGTTAGATATACGTCTCTGGCTAGTTTCTCTTCTTCTCTCATGAAGAGAATGCTATCTATTTCTTGTTGTGATAGTGTATAGTTTACTGTTGTATCAGTGGTTGTAGTCTGATTCTGTTATGGTTTCGGTAATTGTATCGGTTTCGTTTGTGTCAGTGGTTGTTACCGTGTCTAGGTAGCTTTGGTTTAGCGCAAAGGCTCCCGCCACTACTGATACGATTATTATTCCGAGTATGATCTCGTACTTCATTTCATATCACCTATCTTTCTTTTTGGGTTCTGTTTAGGATTGTTGTTGGTAGCTTTAAAATCGCGGACTCACAATTTGTGAAGCTTCAGGAGTTTAACGCGTTGTCGGGATTAGCGGGATCTCTTAAAATAAAATGATGATAATGGAGTTTTAGTCGCCTGCTAAACCCTGATGTAGTAGAACAAGTACAAGTAGAATTATTGCGAGTATTCTTTGTGAATGGATTAGTCTCATTGCAAGTTTTATTTTCCTCCATTTTGCATATCTCATTATCAAGCCTGAAATTGTTAGGAATATTATGAGAGCGACCATAACATATTCGAGTGTTGTAGCATATTGTATGTTTAGATACCCGTGAATAAACGCGGCTGTTGCTGCAATTGGGTTTCCTATGCTATGTATATCGAGAGCGTATTTGTAGAGTTTTAGTGGGAGCGATATTCCTAGATATTGTCTAGCGTATTTTGGTATGACATAGATTAATGTGGCAAATAAGCCGCCGTAGAAGCCTATTGATCCGAGTGTCTCTTCTCCTTCGTTTTCCTCATATTCTCCGTTGTATTCATCGTCTGCTTTTGTATTTATTGATAGAGTGAGTATCGTAATTATGAGCATTATAATTACTATTAGTGCTATTTGCTGCATTCTCATAATGTATCATCCTGCGAGGAAACACCCATTTCTAGGTATTTATAGTTCACGTATTTTGTTTATTTTTACCATTATTCCTTCAAGTGTAGTAGCTTTTCCTGACTTACATATTGTGTATTCGATTTTTCCTTCCTTCACATATATTCTAACTGTCAGGTAGGGCTCTTTCACCTCTACGGCATCTTCAGCATCAATATATTCTACCTTGTATCCAGCGAACTTCAACGTTCGATATATCACGTCTATAGTGATATCCCCAGTTTTCTTTCCGCTAGTCTTATCCTGTAGCTTCTTTAGTTCTTTTCTCGCATATTCTACTACTTCCGGACATGTATCATTGTATTCCTCTATTAGTTTTGCCAGTATTTTTTCTAGAACCCATAGGATGTTTGATCTCTCGGCATATTCTACGAGTTCTCGCCAGTCATTGCTCTCAAAGTACCTTATTAGGTTTCTGGGGTCACCACCGTATACCGTGAACCTGTATTTGTCTTCCGCCCTTCCTAGCTGTTTTCTTAACTCGCTCATTGCGGATGCTGGAATTTTTTCTAACGCCTCAGCAAGTATCTTGTTCGCAATGTTTCTAATGAAATCTTTTTTTACGTAGCACTCCTCTACTCCGTTTGTTTGTTGAACCACTGTCACCTTGATAACACCATTTTGTCTATTTTTGGTCGGATCAAGCTCTAAAAGTCTATTTTATGAACGATCGTGTTTCCTATCTATTCTACTTTTTCGGCGTAAAGTGTTCTTCCATGAACCTCTATTATCCGTGCTGCGACTTCCTGTCCTGGCTCAAAGTGCGAGTCTATTAACACGACCGTATAGCCTTGATATACTCCTATTGGGTTTCCATCGTCGTCGACACCAGTTATTCTTATTTTTACAATGTCCCCCACTCGCATGTGTCTTCTTCCCATGTTTTCTTTCGGTTTACGGAAGGATGGATAAACGCTTAGTCTATTCATATCTGTTCGGTAAACATCGCTTCTTTTTCTTTTTCTTGCACGCACCAAACCTATCCCCGCTGCGCAATTACTGGAGTGGTTGTTTCACGACTTATATGTTGTTGTATGCTCTATTAGAATAATTGAAGGCACTGTGGGCGTTGAAACACTTTATAGTAGTTGGCCTTGCATGGTAATGAATAGTGAATAGAGGAGTGCTGGGTGTCTTGGAGACCCGCTTAATAGTGGTATTAGCAGTAGCTGGCTTGATCTTAGCTGTTATTGCTGGGGCTTTTCAAGCATATAGGGCTTATGAGCTGGCTACGGGGTATGTTACTCATGGAAGAAGTTATGTAAGTGATGAGATATACTATGTTGATGTTGCTAGAAGATATCTCGTCGAGATATTTCACGTTAACATTAACTATTATGAGATGAGTGGAAAGACCAGAGACGACTATTTTAACCTCGAACATCCTCCCCTCGGTAAGTACATAATAGCATTATCAATGGTTATTTGCGGAGATCGTCCTCTTTGTTGGAGGCTTCCTGGCATAATAGAAGCTGGAATAATCCCTGTACTTCTTTATCTTGCGTTTCTTAGGTTTATCGGTAAGCATGATTTCTCTACTAGATATATTGTTGCTGGTGTAATAGCTGCGATCTCTGCAGGTAGTGATCGGATAATTTATCGTGATGCAAGTGTTGCATTGCTTGATATACACTTGGCGTTTTTCACTGCGTTGACAGTATTCTTTTTAGCGAGAGATCGCTTAATACCGGCTAGTATTTCGTCAGCGCTTGCATTTATGGTCAAGATGAGTGGGTTAGCAGCTATAGGCGGTGTCCTCTTTTATGTGTTTATACGTGGTGTTTCTCAAAGAAAGTATCTTGACGTAATAAATCAATGGATCTCCGTTATATTCATTGTTATAGCTGTTTCGCTATTCCTTTATCTTCCTCTCATCAACTATTTTGGGCCCAGTGAAATTGTAAAAGAAACGCTTGCCGCCCTCAGATGGCATACTTCCTCGAGACCAGAAGGTCCTCCTACTTCTACCCCTATAGGCTGGGTCTTTAACTCGAATCCGTTCTTTTTCTCTTTTTCACTTGTTAATGCAGCCGCTGCCACTACAACTATTATAGAATTATTTGGAGTAATAGCCGCCGGTATTAGTGTTATACTCGCAATGATTAGTGCTATATGGAAGAAACGGTTCGTCAATGCCCCTGGCGGGCATACATTGTTGCTTGTGTTTGCAATGTATGGTGTGATCTGGGTGTTGGGTAACCATACGTTTTACAGTTTCTATGCTGTTCAGCTTGCTCCCTTGTCTGCGATGGCTTTGGCAGAGTTCTTCTTGCTTTCTTCTCGTTTTATGGGTGGTGAATTTGGCTGATGGTTTAACTATAGGTATTGTACAAGTAGGCCGTAGGGGCGCGTCTTGGAGAGACTCGCTGGATATTGTGTTTTCCTTATTAGATAGTGTTAGGGATCTCTCTAATGTTGACGTATTGTTTTTTCCTGAAAACTGGTTGTCTAGAAAACCTATATTCTTAGAAGACTATTATTATGTGGGAGATATGCTTTCTAGGTATGCTCCGATAGTATTCGTTGGTTTGTCATATGTGTGGGTCGAGAGAGACGTTCTTAGCCTCGGCATAGCTTCTGTAGAGGGTAAACACCGTGTTGTCTGCGAGAAGGTTTTTCCCTCAAAAACCGTAGGCGAGAGAGACCTTATTATTAGTGGGAGATATCGTCCTCCCATACAAATAGATGAGTTCTGGAAAGTTGGATGTGTTGCATGTGTTGACGTATTTTATCCTGAAATTAGTAGATTACTTGTCATTGACGGAGCTAATATCATCTACAATCCAGCGTCGATACCCCTTGATAGAATAGATCTGTGGCACTCGGTGCTAAAGACTAGGGCCTCCGAAAACATTGTTTTTACAATTGGTGTTAATAGCGTTGGAAACGTTTATCCTGATGGAAGGTTAACCCCTGGGCAGAGCATCATAATATCACCAGGCTCGAAAAACGTAGAGGTTACTAGGTCTTCATCCACCGTATACATTACTAGCCTTAATAGATCCGAGATCTTGGAACAGAGGAAAAGATGGGCTTTCTATGATGATCTTGTAGACAAACTATCTCATATCTATAAGGATCTTCGAGAAGCATTGATGAACGAATGAAGTATAATTTCCCTTGTTTTAGACTCATATTCGTTAATGGTGACAAGGTATGGATAAAGCCAAGCTACTAGATAAGATTAGTCCTGAGAGCCAAGGCCAGAAATCATTACTTGACGCCCTGCTAGATACAAGCAAAGAAATAGTCGGTGTCTTCGGACCTACCGGCACAGGAAAGAGCCTCTTATCAGTTATCACTGGTCTAAGCCTGGTTCAGGAAGGAAAATACGAGAGACTCGTCATTAGCAAGCCTGTCGAATCACTGAGATCTCTCAACAATAGCCGATCCCGATATGATTTAGACGCTTATCGTAGGATTATAATTGATTATCTTAAGGACTTAGTCATATCTGTTGATCCTGAGAGTACCGGGATTATAGATGAATTCGTGTCCTTGGAGAAAATCATTATAGCCAGTCCATATCATATACGGGGACGTTCATTCGACTCAGCATATGTTATGTTAGACGATGTCCAGAACCTGGATCCGGAAATAATTGTCGAGGCTATAACAAGACTAGGTCGTTCAAGTAAACTAGTAATAGCAGGCGATCCTGTATTCCAAGCTAATAACCCACAGAACGGTGCTGTCTTAGCACGAAATATCCTTAAGGGCGAGGAGAGCGGCGCCGTAGTAGTTGATCTAGGACTCAACGACATAGTGAGGCCTGGTGCTCGGAGAGGAGTTAGACTACTAATAGAGCTACTTATGAGGAAAAGAACTCTGGACGATATCGAGTCAAGGATAATTGACTCTTTCAGAATCCATGCACCTGACGCCGATATAATAACAGTTGTAAACTTAATTGATGCAAAGAAGACCTATGGGATCGATCAAGAACATGTACCTGATGCTCTTGTAATTGTTAAGCCCGGCCATCTAGGCCGAACTATTGGGACTCAAGGTAAAAGAATAGAATCTGTCGAAGAAGATACCGGGTTAAACCTTCGCGCTGTGGAGCTCTCGCTAGACTTTAAAGTATACTTTAGAGCTATACATCCTGTTTCTTGGATCCATAAGCATATTCTACGAACAGACATAGCCGGTAGTGATATAGTCGTTGTCGTTAAGAAAGGAGAGCTAGGTCCAATGGTTGGCCAGAAAGGGTACTATGCTAAATTCATGGAGTACTTCTTTAGGAAAGTATTCAATTCGGGCTTGGTAATATACGAGTCTGAAGACGAGGTCAAGCCTGGAAAGAAGCGGAGAAAGAGGTAACAATAGCAAGGTGCCATATCCTACTGTGTTTACTTATTCTTTGTTGTTATTCTTGACGTTCTTTCCTATTGTTTTGTATCTTAGTCTTCTTCGAATACTTCGACGATTATCCTAGCTTTTACTTTATCCTTTGAGAATGGTGGCAAGTCGCTACCTAGATCGACAGCGAATACGACGTTATTGCCTAGATCATCGGTGAATCTGATCTCTGCGACGTATGTAGGTTTAGGTCCTCCTTCTTCTATTATCTTCATCATGGCTTCGTAGATCCTTGAGAAGGCCATCTGCATAGCTATGGGATTGCTGAGGTCTTCTGGTTTCAATGATATTGCAGCTATGTTTTTCATTACTCTTCCTATGCGTGCTTCTCCTAGGAACTCTTTCTTTATTCCTTCGTCCATTCTTGTTCTCCCAGTCATGAGCGTGGTGTTTTTACATTATTATTCTCTTATGAACTAATGAGTTGGCTGAGACTAATACTTATCACATGGTGATTTTACTCTACTTTCTGGGTGTGGGAAGGGTTGGCTACTAGGCTCTCACGTGTAAATCCGGAACTGGTTGAAAGGCTCAAGAAGATAGAAGAGAAGTGGCAAGAAGAGTGGCGGAAGCATAAAGTCTACGAGGCTGATCCAGACGAGTCAAAGAAGAAGTTCTTCGTAACGTTCCCATATCCGTATGTAAACGCGTTTCCTCACCTAGGGAGCGCGTTTACCGTTCTTAGGGTTGATGTCACGGCTCGTTACAAGCGTATGAGAGGATACAATGTTCTCTTCCCGCAGGGCTGGCATGCGACCGGAGGCCCTATCGTTGCAAATGCTCTTCGTCTTAGGGAAGGAGACGAGAAGATTAGACGGCTTCTTTTAATGATGGGTATTCCTGAGAGCGAGATAGATAAATTTACTGATCCCGCAGAATGGGTTAGATACTTCTCTAAGGGGTGGAAGAGAGACCTCTCCCGTTATGGCATGAGTATAGATTGGAGGAGAGAATTCCACACTACTATGCTGAACCCATACTATAGTAAGTTTATCGAATGGCAGTACTATAAGCTTAAAGAGAAGGGCCTTGTAGCAAAAGGAGAACATCCCGTTGTTTGGTGTCCTCGCGAGAAAAAGGTCGTAGGAGATCATGACCGTCCAGACGAGTACGCAGGTATTAGTCCTGTTGAGGCTGTTATTATCAAGTTTAAAGATGTAGATGGATACGTGTATCCTGCGCTTACCTATAGGCCGGAAACAGTGTTTGGAGTCACAAATATCTGGGTTAATCCGGATGCAAAGTATCTTGTCGCGGAAGTTGACGGGGAGATCTGGTATGTAAGCGAATATATGGCTCGAGAGCTAGCCGATCAGAAGCATGTTGTGAAGATACTTGGAAAAATCTCTGGCAAAGAACTTATTGGTAGAACAGTTAAGTCGCCTGTCCAGGATAAATGGGTTCCAGTGCTTCCCGCTAGCTTCGTCGACCCAGATATAGGTACAGGTATAGTTATGAGCGTACCGGCTCACGCTCCATTTGATCTTGTGGCATTAGAGGATTTAAAGAAGTCTCCAGAGATTCTCGAGGAGTTCGGTATAGATCCCTCTATTGTAGCCTCTCTAGAACCTATCCCACTAATCAAGGTCGAGGGCTATTCACGTGTTCCTGCAAGAGACGCTGTTAAGAAATATAGTGTTGTTAGCCAGAAGGACAAGGAGAAGCTCGATAAAGCCACTAAAGAGATCTATACAGTGGAATTCCACAAAGGTATACTCTTAGATATAACTGGGAGATGGTCCGGTAAACTTGTTTCTGAAGCTAAGGACGACATAATTAGTTGGCTTGTAGAAGAAGGATTAGCCCTACGAATCTATACGCTTCCTGAAAGGGTATATTGTAGATGTGGTGCTAGAACCCATGTTAAACTTGTATCAAACCAATGGTTCCTACTCTATAGTAATAAGAAATGGAAGGAGCTTGCTCACAAGGCTGTAAACATGATGAATTTCTATCCTGAACAGGCAAGAGAATGGTTCCACAGGATCATTGACTGGTATAAGGACTGGGCATTTACACATCAGCGAGAACTAGGCACACCTCTTCCCTGGGATCCCGACTGGGTTGTCGAGAGCCTTTCAGACTCTACAATATACATGGCCTATTATACTGTGGCCAAATACCTCCAGCATCCAGAGATATACGGTATCAAGCCTGAACAGTTAATCCCTGAGGTGTTCGACTATATCTTCCTAGGGCGAGGGGATCCAAAAACCCTGTCGGAGAAATCGGGTATACCCGTCCGTCTACTGGAGGCAATGCGGAGAGAATTCACTTATTGGTACCCTGTCGATCTTCGAATCAGTGGGAAGGATCTAATGCAAAATCATCTCGTATTCTTTATATTCCATCATACCGCGATATTCCCTGAACCCTACTGGCCTCGTGGAATAGGTCTTAACGGATGGGTACTTGTACGCGGAGAAAAGATGTCGAAGAGCAAGGGGAACTTCATACTGCTACGCGATGCTCTAGAAGCATGGGGTGCAGATGCTACAAGATGGGCTGAGACACTCGCAGGTGCTGACCCAGGGCTAGATGATGCCAACTTCGAACCCGAAGTAGCAGACAAAGCCGTAGAAGAACTGATCAGCTGGATGAACTATGCTATAAATAACTATGGAAAAGGAAGAGACGAAAGATCCTCTATTGATGAATGGTTCGAGAGTATCCTCAATAGAACAATAATTAAAGTAACAGAATTAATGGATCAGACGAAGTACAAGACCGCTCTAGTAGAGGGATACTATAATTTACAGTCACAGTTCAAATGGTACCTCAGAAGGGCCGGAGCTCCAAACAAAGAACTCCTTAAGCAGTTCATCGAAGTCCAGACGCTCTTGATTGCCCCATTTGCACCCCATGTAGCCGAAGAAATATGGCATGCTATAGGTAAGGATACATTTATTGTTCTCGAGAAATGGCCTGAGCCGGATCCTAGCAAGATTAACGAGGATATGGAGAAAGCTGAGATGATTGTCCAGAGTCTTCTCGAAGACGTAAAAGAAATACTAAGACTAGTAAAACATGCTAGGCTAATCTATATTGTCGTCGCCGACGATTGGAAATATCATTTACTCGACAAGGTAAAGGACTATCGAGACTCCGGTATGAAGTTAAGGGATGCTGTAAGAACTGCGATTAGGGAAGTCGAGGTACCGGATAAGAAGCTTATTGGTAAAATAATTCAGTTAATTACTCGGAATCCAGAAATACTGACTAGATTTGTTGATAGAGATACTGAGCTAAACGTATTAAACTCTGCTAAAGATCTCCTAAAAAGAGAGCTAGGAATAGAGGTAGTCGTATTATCGGAAAAAGACGCTAGAGACATTCCTAAGAGTTCTCTTGCGATGCCTGCAAAACCCGCGATTTATGTTGAGACAGGTGATTAGAATGAGTACTGGAAGGCTTGTGCCCATAGCCGATGGTCATTGCCATACAAATCCCGTCAGGGGTATGGGCGCGGAAAAGGTAGCGGAGCGGTTTCGTGCCCAGGGAGGATGGTTTATTACGCTCGTGGCACTGTCACCGTGGGCTTATAGCATAGAGTTTACTGGTCTGGACTCGTATAAGGAAATGATAGAGATACATATCAGAGAATGCATGAATGCTAGTAAGGCGGGTCTCGAGACGGCTTGTCTGGCAGGTTTTCACCCAGCCGACATAGATAAGTTAATAGATAAGTATAGAATGAAGCCTATCGACGTGCTTGAGCTTGGTAAAAGCGTGCTAGAATATGTTGCTTCTTTGTGCGATGAGGGAGTTCTCGACGGTATAGGAGAAGTAGGTAGACAACATTATAAGACGTTTAGTTATAGGGCAGTTATTTCACAGTATCTCATGGAATATGCCTTAGAGCTTGCCCGTGATCATGGCTGCGTGGTTCATCTCCATTTAGAGCAAGAGGGTGAAACGACGCTTAGACTAGTCGATATCCCAGTTGAGAAAATAGGATTGACCCCCGAAGTGAAGAGACAAATAGTTTTCCACCACTCAAAACCAAGTCTTGCCCTTCTAGTCACTAAATATGGTTACAGCAGTACTGTGCCTGGAACCCCTCAGCTGACTACAAAGGTACTAGGGAAGATTGATCCCGTGTTCGTTCTTGAAAGCGATTTTATCGATGATCCAGCGAGGCCTGGAGCAGTGGTTTATCCCTGGATAATGGCTGATACTGTGCAGAGGCTTGTTGCTCATCGTTCGGTAGATGAAGAGTATATCTATAGAATTAATGTGGATAACGTCGAGAAGATTTATGGGGTAGTTTATCGGGGATAGTAAGACTCTCAGAACATTACAACCCTGAGCACTTCTTTTTCATCTAACTTCTCGGCAATCATATAGCTATGGGACACTTCTCTTAACACAGGATTATCTCCTTGTATCATTACAGTATGCAGCCTGAATCCTCCTCTCGATATGATTCCTTTTAAGATGTGTTTTGATAATTTGTCTTCTCCGTCAGTGATTAGTACGACGTCTGAGACTCCTTTGACAGAGGAGGATAGGAGGTCGGATGATGCTGTAGCCAATGCTTTTACTATGTCTGTCCCTCCTCCTGCTTTTACAGTGCCTAGGTATTTGATTAGATCAATTGCCTTACGTTGATACATCGTGTATGGGATGTTTATTCTATCATATACTATGGAGTCGAAGAACCTAGCATAGAAGTTCCTACCCTGCCCACGAGACTTGATGAATAGCGCTAGAGCAACGGCTCTAGCCCAGTCCATTTTCGCACCTGACATACTTCCGCTTTTATCCAGGAGAACATATATGGAACCGTGGGATCCCGGTAGTTCTTTTCGATAAAGTAGGAGGCGTGAGTTTACAAGCTCTACTAGAAATAAGATCTCTGGAAATGCTAGCCTGGAGGGATGTAGTCGTTCTAGATCACCTCCTATTTCTAGACTCGTTATCCATCCTCTCGAGGCCCTTACAGTACGACTTGAAGTTATTTTCGATACCTCGATGCTTCTGAGTAGTTCGAGTATCTTTGCTATGTCTGTGTTCCTAGCGAGCTCTAGTATTTCTTCAAGTACATTTTCGAATTGTAGTGTTGATGCTCTTCCTGCTCCCGTTTTTGCTAGTAGTTGTTTAATGTTGGAAGCATTCCTTGCTATCTTCGATGTATCTATCATTGCTCTTGAAACGGCTTCTTTCAGCTTCTCCTTTTCACTGCTACTTCTATCCCTAGAGCTTTTACGTGGCATTGAGAGTTCTCGTATGAGTCGTTCGAGGAAGACGCTTGCTGCAATGGTGCTTATTGTCTTATCGGCTACTGTGAGGGGTTTTACTTTCCATATTGCTGGTTCTCTGAGCATTGCTTGAAGTATTGAGTACTGTTCTATGTATGGTTCTGGGATATTTCTACGTAGTCTAGGATAGGGGAGATAGAACGTGTAGAATAGGTCTGCGGCGAATTGCTGGTTCATAAGGTTGTGTCTTATTTTCTTTTTTCCTAGTAGTTTTATTGTATAGTGGAGTACTTGTTCTCCTCTGTACTCATATACAATGTCTGTTGTTATTCCTTCGATTAGGCTTGGTATTTCCACTATTTGTCCCCGTAGCATCTTAGCATTAGCATATTATGATTGTTCGGCTTGTTTACATGTTGAGCTTCATCATAACGAGGTTTATGAGGTTATCTATTTCTTCTAGAAGCTCTGTTGCTGATGTTATTACTTTCTCATCTTCTATATCCGATGCCAGTGCTTTTACTTTCTCTTTTAGTGACTTAAGGGTTCTATAGTAGTCTATGAGTCGTGGATCGAAGGACTGTAGTTTGTTTATTTCTGTTGCCATTGTTTCGAGGCTGGCTTGGAGGTCTTCAAACTCTCTGAGGACTCTTTCGCTTGTTTTTAGTTCTTCGAATAATATTATTTTTATTTTTTCAAATTCCTCAGGGTCACGTGGCACTGTGTACTTGAGTACGTAAAGGTCATCCATTGTAGCAGTTTTTCTACCATGTATTAGTGCATGGGCTGCTATTGCTTTGAGGATTTTTCCTTTTCTTCTATCTGTGATATGTAGTCCTTTTTCTTCGAGTGCTAGGTATAGTTTGATTAGCTTGTTCTTTATTGGTTGTACATTTATGTCGTATATCTTCTTGCTGTACTCTTCTAGTTCTTTTATGCTTATGAGGGTTGTTGGCGATGTGTAGCCGTTTTTCTCTATTAACCATGCTTTGTCTAGTAGTGTATCCCAATATTCTGAGTCTAGTGGGTTTACTATGTGTCTGTAGAGGAATCTATCGTAGAGTGCTTCTAGCTCTGGTTCTGTAGGAGTGGTGTTTGATGCTCCTATGATTGTCCAGATGTTTGTTTTGATTTCTCCGTATCCGTCGTATACTATTCTTTCTTGCATGACGCTTAGTAGAGAGTTTAATACTGCACTGTTTGCGTTGAATATCTCATCTAGGAACGCTATTTCTGCCTCTGGGAGTTTGCCACGTGTTATACGCTTGTATCGTCCCTCTTTTAGGGCATTGATATCTATTGGGCCTAGTAGTTCGCTTGGCTCAGTGAATTTCGTTAGTAGATATTTGAAGTATTTTGCGTCTATTAGGCTGGCTAGTCTTCTTGCTAGGGCGCTTTTTCCTGTTCCTGGTTCTCCTATAAGTAGGACGTGTTCTTTAGTTATAACTCCCATCACTAATAGTAGTGATTCCTCTCTTCTTCCGACGAATGGTTCTGCGAGGTTGTTTATGAGTTCTTGTAGTCTTGTTGCCTGGTTCTGCAACTTGTTCCCCCTTCAAGTCTTAAACGTTTCAAAGTTAATGATATTATGCAGGGGATACATATTGGGGTGTAGTGTTCCTCGTGATATGCTTTTAATGGCTAGATCTTTTATTGAGAACTCGTATTCACCTTATTCTAAGTTTAGAGTTGTATCTGTTGTGAGGGCTGGTTCTGGGAAACTTTATCCTGGGGTGAATGTGGAGAATTCCTCTTATGGACTGACTATTTGTGCTGAACGCGTAGCTGTGTTTAATGCTGTTTTGAACGGGGAGAGGAGTATTTTGGAGGTTTTAGTTGCTTCAGATAATGTTCTTCCGTATCCGTGTGGTGCTTGTCTCCAGGTAGTCTCCGAGTTTGGGAACGATGATACCTTGTTCTATATTGTTGCTCTTGAGACGGGAGAGTATCGTTGTTTTAGGTTAAAGGATCTTCTCCCTTATAGGTTCAGGCTCTATGAGTGAGGCGGTCAATGGAGTAACCTCTCATCATGCACTGTGCAGCTGAAACCGTTGTTATCATCCCGCCTCCTCTTTCATTGGTTTATTCTAGGGACTTGTTATTGCTTTGCATGTTTTCTCGTCCAATACATTTATTATCTCTATTAGTGTCATTGTTTCACTGCAATCGAGAAGAGGAAGAAGAATCTTGAGCGAAGAGCAAGAGAGGAAGGTTCTCGACCTTAAAGAGGGAGAGGATAACGTTAAGGTTCGTGTTCGTGTGCTGGAAACATCTGACCCGAAGGTTATACAGACTCGTAAGGGTCCCAAGACTATAAGCGAGGCTATTGTCGGCGACGAGACTGGAAGGATAAAACTTACTTTATGGGGTAAGCATGCTGGTACGCTGAAGAAGGGTGATGCGGTCGAGATTAGTGGTGCTTGGACTACACAGTATCGTGGCAAGGTTCAGATTAATGTCGGATATAAGGGAGAGATTAAGCAGGTTGAGGATGAGAGTGTTCCTGAAGAATCAGATGTTCCTGAGTCTATGCCTGAGGCAGAGAATCCTTTCCAGTACAGGAGGAGAAACTACAGGTCGCAGGGATACGGATACGGTGGGAGAAGCTATAAATAATTCCGTTTTCTGTCTTTGTCAGTGTATAAATTATAACATGAATAATTATATTATTTCCACTTTGTCCTATGTTTTCTTTCATAATTGTTAAGAATTATTGCATGTATTATAATTGTCTTTTGATTAAGGGGGTCAGCGCCGGTGGAGGCCGCTCATCGTCTTTAACTCGCAGACGTGCAAATAACATCATCCCATATAGGAATAGATAATTTGTGTGGGGTTAATGTATAGGAGTGTTTGTATTTGTATTATGTGCTAGAGGAGGGAAATATGAGTAAAAAGAATTTTTTATGGTTATTTTATTTCGGGATAATCGTCTGGTACCTTTGCTCTGAATGGTTTTCCTGTCTTGGGACTCTTGAAAAGTCCTATTTTGACGCCTTTTCTTCCTCTGCTCTTTGGAGCTAGGAGCCATACTTTTATTGGGACTAGTTCTACTTCTTCTCCTGTTGTTGGATCTCTTACTTTAACTGGTTTTGGCTTTGCGGTTTTCTTTTTTCTTGGCATAGGATTTCACCTGGATATTGATGTTCTTCAAATAATTTTACCATTATCTATCATTATTAAATGTTATTGGTATAGTTGAATACTATATCAGTAGAAATAAGCCCGATCCTTTAACATAATTTAAAGGATTTCTTTAATTATAAAGAAATAATCGTGTAGTCGAGATTGTATAATAGAAAGAATTTCAGCATACTATTGCGTTTTCTCTAGCGCATTTTACTAGGTCTTCTAACAGTATTCTGAGTGGTCTTCCTATTTTTCTGATGGCATATTTTATTATATAGCTGTTCTTGTATACTGAGTTCATGTTTGTTGTTTCCACTGTTACCTTTTCTCCGTTGGGATATTCTACCGTGATTATGCCGTTGGATGCGACTGTCATTTTTATGTCTTGGGTCCTGAAGACTGCTTGGTCTGCTTTTAGCTCTATTCCTATCGGGTTATTGTAGAATTTTCCTATTATTGTGGCGTTTTCTGTTTTGTCCATGTATATGTGGCTGCATTTAGGGTTGCAGTAGTTTTCTTTACAGTATCCCCTTGCGTTGGCTAGACATGTTGTATAGTTCTGTGCTTTTAGTGCTTCTTCTATCATTTCTTTTACTCTTTCTACTACTCCTTGTACTATTGCTGCTCTCATTCCTTCTTTTGGCATTGCGTCTAGGATTGATTCTAGTCTTGAAACTACTGCTATTTCTGCCATTTTCCTCTCCACCAACCACTTGTGTCTCCTGACTTAAAATATAAAGGATTACTTTCTTAGTGTGTTGAAGAATATTCGTTGTGTTATTTTTTGTGGACCCGTGATTCTTGGAAGTATTGGTTTCTTATTCTTTGCAAGACATTCGATGCATATTCTTCGTACGTTGTCTATTTGTTTTAGGCAGTCCATACATCCTAGTCTACCGCATGTAATACAGTATCCTATTGAGAGTTTTCTGCCGCAGATTTGGCATAGTGCTTGTGCGCATATAGAGCATGTCTCTATTTGTTTATTGTAGTGTTTTGTGCATACTTTTCGTTTGCAGTATTTGCATGTGTGGGTGGCTGGGCTTTGGTTGCATATTTCGCAGGGTTGATTGTGTTGTTTTTTTACCATATGACTACTCCCAGTGTGTCTGGTATTATTCTTCTCCTTACTAGGCTTTCGTATACTCTCCATATTCTTTTTTCGTTTACGTATTTTGTGTAGTAGCCTTGTTCTTCTAGCAGTTGTATTACTATACTTGGGAATTCTTCTGGGTTTATGCCTCTTGCTTGTAGTGCTGCTTGTGCTACTATTTCTGCGAGGTCTCGTGAGCTCGGTAGCTTGTATTTTTTGGTTGTTTTGCTTGATGTGTCTTTTCGTATCGCTTCTGCGATTTCTTCGAGGTCTTCCAGTACGTCTTCTGGTATGTCTTCTAGTTCTCTTATTTTTTCGTCTTTTTTCATCGTTACACCTGTTTTCTTTGTTGACTATTGATGATTATATAACATTGTATATTATTCTTATAATTATTATTTATTCTTAATTATAGTTATGTTTTATTGCGTCATACTTGACTATATACAGATGTATTACTGCGTTTTCCATGAGATAACCTTATTCTACATAATATGTTTATCCTGGGGATACGTGATGGCAGTATCTCACTCGTTCGAGGAGAAGAGTTATTCTATATTCGCTGCCGAGATAGGTAAGCTCGTCAATGAGATCGCCTGGATTGATGCTAGGCTGCTTGAGTTGGATGATAGTGAAGAGGCTGAGGCTGAGCGGAGGCTGTTAATGATTCTGAGGCGTCATCTTGTCAGGGATCTGTACGAGCTAGCTGGGTTCATATGGGAGAGTGAGCGTGTTGAGGCTGAGGAGGCTATCGTGTTATCGGCAGCGTTGAAGTCTACTGTTGAGGTCGAGTCTTGATCTTATTTTTATGTTGTTTTAGCTGATTTATTTGTTTAATATTGATTTTATTTATATTTATATTGATTCTTTATAGTATATATTATAGATCTGAGAAAGCTAAAAAGCTATCTTGTTTATACAATTGTTTATATACATCCTCGAACACTAACATATATTAAGGGTGTATTACACTTCTGGGTGATATACATTGGTTCCAAGACAACAGGTAATAAATACGGATGTAGTAGAAAGAGTAAGGGAGAAAGTCCAGAGAGAGTACTTGAGGATAGTAGGGGAGCCTATTAGTGAGGGAGGCATAACTCTTGTAACTGCCCTAGGAGACGATGAGATCGAGAAGCTCGTATTGCTCGCTTTAAGAGAGGCACGGCAGCCTCTCTCCTGGCGTGAGCTAAAGCTCATATTTAGTGGTATAGCTGGAGAGGATCGTTTGAGGAGAATTCTCAATATCTTGAAGGCTAACAACGTGGTGGCCGAGCTTACGAGGACTAGGTATGCCTTGCCAGAGTATGTGCCTATGAACGAACTCCATAAGGTAAAGAATCCAGGTATAGTGTCTAAGATTTTGAAGCTCAAGAGCGGCGAAACGAGCCAGTAATGACGTCTTGGGGATATAAGGGCTCTGGGCTCTTGGTTGAAGAATTCTCAACCCTGAATGGGTCTTTTCCCTTTCTCTTTTATTATCTTTTAGCTCTGGGTGTCTTCTTATATTGTTCCTAGTCGGCTTGTAGCTTTCCAGCTATGTGGGCTGCATGGTTTTTATCTTCTGTGGACTTGGTTTTTAGGTCTTCTGCACTCCTATTATAGTTCATGGATACGTGGTGCTGTCCATGGTTAAGGCCAAGATTATCGATAAGGGAGAACTTGTAGTGGTGATCACGGAGTTGGGCCAGAAGGCTGTAGTTCCTAAAGATAAGCTGTGCGAGCTTATCCAGAGGTTCAACCTCGAGCTAGTGGACTACAGTATCGAGTGCAGGATAAGGCGTGTGGGTGGCGACCTTGTCGAGTTCGAGTAGCATCATAGACCAGCTACTGGACGGCCTCCGCAGCCAAGGAGTAAAAGTAACAAGACCAGAGAAAAAAGGCCTATGCAGCGAATCTATAACAGTGCTCGAAACAGGGCAAACACTATTCCTCTACATATACCCCGGAAAATACACAAACAAACCAATAATCATAATAGCATCAACAAAACAAGACTGCCTAGAAGCACTCTACACACCAACAAACCACACCCACATACCACTAGACAACAACCCAACCACACTCCACAAAAAACTCAAAAACCACGCAAAACTCCACCAAAAACCCTTATAAAACCCAAACAATACAACAACAACACGGCGGGGTAAAACAGCGGGGTAGGGTAGCCTGGCAGCCCGCGGGGCTCATAAGAGCAGGGGCTGTCGGCCACCCTCTTCAACTTAATTCTAATAAAGCATTGCTCCTATTGAAAATAATGATATAGTAATACAATTATTTTAATCAATTGGGAATTTATCTTGAAAAAGCTAGTGATTAATGTTTACTCTCGTTTGAATGAGCGTGAAGTAAAGACAATTACTAAACTATAACTATTTAGAGAAATACAAACAGATAGAGCTGTATCCGACGAATAATTCGTTTAACATTAATTACTATTTTAAAGGCATCGGGTTATATCTTACCGATGGATAATATTATAAATATAAAATAAAAATGCCTCAAAATTAAAGAAAATAGAATTCCAAGGATTAAATAAAATATCAGCTATCGCATTTCTTAGAACTTACTTTAAAATATCACAAAAGATTGTTGTAACACACTATAGGAATCCAATGAATGTCTCAGGAACATATTATTAGTGTAAGAGTTTATCCGGTCTCAAGAACTTTTTCGAATTATTAAATCATATAAGAGACAAACCATGTCGTTTTCTTTAAACGCTAGAATACGACAACCTCTTATGGTTGTTTTCTGGGATAATCGAAGGAGACGGATATATCGGAAAAAATTACCTATCAATATCTTATAAAGAAAGCACTGAAAAAGGAAAGATAATTGAATGTACCCTCAAAACACTAGAAAAAAGAGGAGTGATAACACTAAAGAAATACTATGGATATCCAAAATACGGACATGTTTTTACTTTAAACAACGGATTCTATGCAAACTTTTTATCACATTTAATTTATATTAATAAAAATTATATAGATTAATAAACATTACTAAAAATAAAACATTAAGACAATGCGAACTTGGAGACGAAGACTTGAGAATCATAGATCGATACTTTAAATCTAGTTATATTGATCACAGGCGTTCAGAGAAGCGAAGTCCCACTCTAGTTATTTATTTAGAAACTAACCCTCTCACCATTAAGCTTCCTGGCGCAATAATTAGAAAAGATAACCGGATAATGTTGAAGATATTGTCTTCTTGTGCCGGGAAACTTCTCTCGGTTGTTAAAAACAATAAGTTAAGAAAAAACATTAATGATTATTTATAAATATAATCTTGAATAAACGAAAACGTAATAAATCACAAGTAACTACATGA
The DNA here is from genome assembly GCA_964425855.1 of uncultured Desulfurococcales archaeon. Lineage (GTDB taxonomy): Archaea > Thermoproteota > Thermoprotei_A > Sulfolobales > Acidilobaceae > S143-63. Next base: position 19,483 of record CAYROE010000018.1, read on the forward strand.
TAGTAAATGGCCGACAGCCCCTGGCCTCGGAGACACACTCCCATAAGGGAGGTCGATCCCGAGGTCGGTGGTTCAAATCCACCCCCCGCTACCATGTGGGGGCCCCGCCGCCATTCTTTGTTTTGTTTATTTTTTGTTGGTTTGTTGCTTGTATTGTTGGGGGTGTTGTGTGTGAGGTTGTTGTATGTTGTGTTGGATGGTGCGGCTGATGGG